>JABUTA010000009.1 GCA_021443845.1 Parasporobacterium sp. | reverse complement strand
CTCCGCGCTCATGCTGCTGTCCGCTCGCATAAATACTTTCTTTTGTGAGCCAGCTCACAAGAAAGTATTTATGCTCACTTGACTTACACGAAGAATCTTGGATACTTCTCTTTCATTTCCATGCCGAACTGTGCTACTGAATCGATATGCTTTCCAAGAAGAACCCTTGCCTTGTGCTCGTCATTGTTCTCGATAGCATCGATTATATTTTTATGTTCCTCCGGCAGATAGCTGAAACGCTGCAGTGCAGTCACTTCCATATTCCGCCATCTTATTACGTGAAGATATGAGTCGGCATAAAGGTCAAGGACCGATTCCCTTCCTATCTCCTTCAGAAGCAGTCTGTGGAATTCTTCATCCAGTTCGTAAAACAGAGCTGCGTTATCCTCTGACATATCCACACTCTTCTGTTTTTCCAGACATTCCCTGAGCTTTCTGACCAGTTCGGTATGATCGCCGGACTTCATTATCTCATGGATGGTCTCCTGCTCTAACGCTTCACGGAGAAACAGGATATTATCTATCATTTTCAGATCTATGAGGCTTACGTAGGTTCCTCTCTGGGGGAATACCTCTACCAGACCCTTTTCCCTGAGAACAGCCAGTGCACCTCTGATGGCATGTCTTGTGGCTCCGTATACTTCACAGAGCTCATTCTCGGAAATTCCTTCGCCGGGCTCATATTCCAGGTGTATTATCCTTTTCAGCAGATCTTTACAGATCACGTCACTGCTGACACTGCTTTTGCGGGGTGTACTCATAATTTCTTACCACCTGTTTATTATTCCGGTACCGGAAAACATCCCGGCACCGGTGCTTATCAGTCAGAAGTTTTACTCAACCTTTGTAAATTCTCTTGCTTCTTCCTGTCCTCTTAATACACGGAGAGCTCCGAATGCGAGAGATTCCATTTCGTTTTCACCGGGATATACTATTACGGGGGCAATCTTCTGTACTCTTTCTCTTACCATGCCGGTAAACATTTCAGATCTTGCGATACCGCCTGTAAGAATGATGTTGTCAACTTCACAGTTAACGGTTACAGCCATGGATGCGATGAATTTGGATACCTGAAGAGCCATTGCTTCATAGATCAGTTTCGCGTGCTCATCCCCTTCTGCTATCATCTGCTCAACCTTACGGGTATCGTTTGTTCCGAGATGATCGATGAGACCGCCCTGTCTCTTGATCTTGTTCATAAGAGTCTTCTTGGTGTATTCACCTGAAAATGCCATATCAACAAGCTGGAATGCAGGAAGGCCTCCTGTACGTTCCGGTGAGAACGGACCTTCTTCATCACTTACGAAGTCAATGATCTGTCCCTGAGAATGAAGAGCAACCGTGATGCCGCCTCCTAAGTGAACCATTACCAGGTTGGCCTTATCATATGCTTTCTTTTCTTCTCTTTCCCATCTCTTTGCAGCTGCACGCATGTTAAGGTTATGTCCTAATGCTTTTCTTCTCATGGAAGCAAAGCCTGCTACCTTTGTTACCGGGATCATTTCATCAACAGTGATTCCGTCATATACGAAAGCCGGGATACCCAGCTGCTGTGAAAGTGCATAGGCAATAGGTGCACCTACGTTGGAAGCATGCTCGTTCTGTGGTTTGTAATGGAGCTGCCATACCATATCTTCATTTACTCTGTAAGCACCTGCCTTGATAGGAGGAAGAAGACCGCAGCGGGATACGATGGCTGTAAGGTCTTCAAGCTTGATGCCGTGTCTTCCGAGGCACTCGATGATGGTGTCCTTACGAAATTCATACTGATCAAATATTTCATCGAACTTACCTGTTTCTTCAGCTGAATGCTCGATGCTTTCTACAAATAACGGGGTTTCTTCTTCATAAACAGCAATCTTTGTTGAAGTTGAACCCGGGTTCATTGCTAAAATCTTTTCCATATATTTCTCCTTATTTCTCACCTAATGAAGCAACTGCTGCCAGGCACATGCTCAGGAATTTTTCTTCTGATGTTGATCCGCGGCTTGTCATGATAACAGGGCATTTTGCGCCTACGATGAATCCGCCCATCTTTGCATTGCAGAAGCCTGTAAGGAGCTTGCCGATGATATTTCCTGCGTGGATGTTCGGAGCTACGAGGATATCGCAGTCACCTGCACATGGAGATTCAAATCCCTTGAATGCAGCGATTTCCGCATTTGTTGCACAGTCAAAGGAAATAGGTCCTTCAATAATACAGTTTTTGATCTCTCCGTTAAGCTGCATCTGCTTAAGAGCATCGCCTTCTACGGTTTCAGACATCTTAGGATCTAATTTTTCCTTGCATGCAAGGATACCAACCTTCGGGCAGTCATAGCCGAGAGCCAGCATTGTGCTTACTGTATTCTCGATGATGGCCTTCTTCTGCTCAAGTGTAGGATATGTTACCATACCACCGTCAACAGGAACTATGAGCTTATGGTAAGCTTCGCATTCAAATGCTGTAAAGTGGCTCATTACGCCGCCCTTGCCCAGGCCGTTTTCTTTATTAACAACTGCTTTAAGGTAGATACCTGAATCAACCTTGCCCTTCATAAGGAAGTCTGCCTTACCTTCGTTGATCAGTGCAACTGCTTTCTTTGAAGCTTCTGCAAGATCAGGTTCGTCATAGATATCTGCTTCAGGAACTTCCAGACCGATTTCTGCAAGAACCTTGAGGATTTCTGCCTTGTCGCCTACTAATACAGGCTCTACCAGCCCTGCTTCAACTGCCTGCTTTACAGCACCTAATGTATGATCGTCATTGGCTGCTGCAACCGCCATACGGCTCTTTTTTGTGTTGCCCTGTAATCTGGCGATGATTTCGTCAAATGTCTTGTAAACCATGGTAATCTCCGTTCCGCGGTGTGAAACCGCTGTTAAAATGTTTATTTTCAGTGATATTGTGTCAGAAAAGCCCGTCAACCTCCGGTATGATGCATCCAACAGGCTGCATCGGTCTGTCGGCCGCAATCAGAGATTAACGGGCTGTCTTTTCAGATAATAGTTACCGGGCTGATAATTATCTGTTAACTACGTTTACAGGCTGCTCGCCTTTTTCCATACGTTCCATGTTGGCAACAGCGCCGTTAAGCATTGTGATAAATGCTTCATCTGTCATGCCTGCATGGTGCGGAGACATTGTAAGTCTTGCCTTGCCTGCTTCGCTCATGGTAAGGAGCGGATGATCTGCAGGTGTAGGTTCCGGAGCTACTACGTCCAGACATGCATGTCCGATCTCGCCTGCTTCAAGAGCTGCTGCCAGATCCTTATCGTTGATGATCTCACCACGGGCTGTGTTAACGATAACAGCGTTCGGCTTCATAGCCTTGAACTGTTCAGCTGCAAGCATTCCTTCTGTTTCAGGTGTTACAGGAACATGAAGCGAGATGATATCGCACTGCTTAACGATCTCGTCAACAGGAAGGTAAGAGATGTTAAGTTCTTTTTCCTGCTCCGGTGTAGGACGGAATGTATCGAAGTAGCTGATCTTAACTTCCCACGGAGCCAGTCTCTTAACTGCTTCCTTAGCGATAGCACCCATGCCGATGAAGCCGATGTGCTTGCCGCCCAGTTCATGAACACCTCTTGCAAGGGATTCCTGCTTAACAGTTACATAATCTTCTGTCTTGAGCTTGTGATCATAGTAAGAAAGTGTACGAAGACCTTCGAGCATAAGGAATACTGTGTGCTCTGCAACGCCCTTTGCATTAGCGCCTCTGTTGTTTGAAACCAGAATGCCCTTTGCCTTTGCTGCTTCTGTATCGATCTTGTTGAATGCAACACCTTCTGACTGGATGAATTTCAGGTTCGGGCATGCGTCGATAACTGCCTTTGTTACCGGATGAGTAGCATTAACAAGGATGTACTCCTTATCGCCAACTGCCTTGATCATGTCTTCATCTGTGTAAGGTGCTTCAAGGTATGTGATTTCCCAGTCTTCCGGGAAGTGGATACCGTATTTGTCAAAACGACTCTGAAGTACTGTTGATACTAATTTCTTTGCCATTAATTTTTCCTCCTGAAATTATTGATATTATCAATTCCAATTATTAAAACCGTATCTTAGAGCAGCTTAGCCGAAGTATTGAATATTACGTGTTTTTCCGTATTTCCAACTTGTCGACATCTGCGATTATCATAATATACTCTGCTTCTGAATTGTTCAAGAATAAAAACAAAGTTTATGAAAATGACACAAAAAAGCAACCTGATTATTTGTCACTTTACCATCCGATAACCCGATTGTGTCTTCTCTTGATCCCGGTGTTTTCCACTCTCTCATTTCGATTATTGAAAAAATATTCAAATTTGGTTATATTGTATCTGTATTTTTATGGGAAAAACCTATGTAAAGAGGAGGGGAATTATGTACAGAAAAGAATATGAACGCTGGCTCAGTTACGACCTGGAAGACAACGACCTGAATCCTGAACTTTCTTCAATTCAGGGAGATGACGATGCTATAAAAGAACGTTTCGCCATTTCTTTATCATTCGGTACTGCGGGTCTTCGCGGTGTCCTTGGAGCCGGCACAAACCGTATGAATATCTACGTCGTACGCCAGGCCACTCAGGGACTTGCAAACTGGGTTAAGACTCAGGGTGGCTCACAGACTGTTGCAATCAGCTATGACAGCCGTTTAAAGAGTGACATTTTCGCAAAGGAAGCTGCCGGCGTACTTGCTGCAAACGGAATCATGGTACGCATCTATGATGCACTTAATCCTGTTCCTGCACTTTCATTTGCCACACGTTATTATAAATGCAATGCAGGCATCATGGTTACGGCATCTCACAATCCTGCCAAATACAACGGTTACAAGGCATATGGCCCTGACGGATGCCAGATGACTGATGACGCAGCAGCAATCGTTTATGATGAGATTCAGAAGATCGACGTTCTTGGCGGTGCAAAATATGTTTCATTTGCTGCAGGCGTCGAAGCAGGTCTTATCCGGTTCGTAGGCGACGACTGCAGAAAAGCATTCTTTGAAGCAATCGAAGCAAAACAGGTTCGTCCCGGCATGTGTGCAACAGCCGGTCTCAAGCTTGTTTACAGCCCGCTGAACGGTTCCGGACTCGTTCCTGTAACCACAGTACTCAGGCACATCGGTATTTCAGATATTACAATCGTTCCCGAGCAGGAATATCCAAACGGATACTTCACAACATGCTCTTATCCGAACCCTGAAATCCTGGCAGCTCTTGAAAAAGGTCTTGAACTTGCAAAAGAAACAGGAGCAGACCTTATGCTTGCAACAGACCCTGATGCAGACCGTGTGGGCATTGCCATGAAATGTCCTGACGGCAGCTATGAACTGGTAAGCGGAAATGAAATGGGTGTTCTTTTATTAGATTACATCTGCGCAGGACGTATTGAAAAAGGCACCATGCCTGCTAACCCTGTAACAGTCAAGTCTCTCGTTTCCACCCCTCTTGCAGATGCAGTTGCTGCTCACTACGGCATTGAAATGAGGAACGTTCTCACCGGATTCAAATGGATCGGTGACCAGATTGCCAGACTTGAAAGCAATGGTGAAGAAGACAGATTCATCTTCGGTTTCGAAGAAAGCTACGGATACCTTGCAGGTTCTTACGTACGTGACAAGGATGCTGTTGTCGCATCAATGCTTATCTGCGAAATGGCTGCTTACTACAGAAGCATCGGAAGCTCCATCAAACAGAGGCTTGAAGAGATCTACGCTGAATACGGACGTTACCTCAACAAGGTTGACAGCTTCGAGTTCCCCGGTCTTTCAGGCATGGACAAAATGGCAGGCATTATGCAGGGCTTAAGAGATAACCCGCCTGCAGAAATCGGCGGATATAAAGTAGTAAAGGCAACTGACTACAAGAAAACCGAAGAAACAGGTCTTCCTTCAGCCAATGTTCTTGTATATGGTCTTGAAGGCGGTGCAACTGTTATCGTTCGTCCATCAGGAACAGAACCAAAGATCAAGACATATTTTACAACTCTCGGTAAGGATCTTGCCGAAGCTCAGGCTCAGAAGGACAGACTTGCTGACAGCTTAAAACCGATTCTGGCATGATCATCATATTATAAAAAACTTTTTAAAGGCTCTGCTTTAACGGCAGAGCCTTTTTCAGTCTGCCGGAGTATGCCTTAACAGGCTGCCGGCATGTAAGCTGCGAATCGGGCTGTTCCGGGTACAAAAAACTGCCGCCGGAGCAATTTCCGGCGGCAGTGCCGTTATACCTTCATCTTATGATGACTGCAGCGACTGTGTAATAATTTACAGTCTTTCGTTCTTCTCGATATCAAGGAAATACTTATATGTATCAACTGTGATCTCGCCGCAGGCTGCTTCATCGCATGCAATGATGGCATTATTGTGCATCTGAAGAGCGCTGCAGGTCCATTTGTGGCTTACATTGCCTTCAACAACTGCTGCAAGTGCACGTGCCTTGTTGTGACCGTTGATAAGAACGAGAACTTCCTTTGAATCAGTAACTGTTCCTATACCTACAGAAAGAGCCTGTGAGGGAACCTTCTCCGGGTCATTTCCGAAGAATCTTGAATTAACGATTCTTGTATCTGTTGTAAGGTCACGTACACCGGTGCGTGATGTAAGTGATGTGAAGGGCTCATTGAATGCAAGATGTCCGTCAACACCGATACCACCCATGAACAGGTCGATACCGCCGTATGAAGCGATCTTCTCTTCGTAACGTGCACACTCTCCTTCAGGATCATCTGTCATACCGTTAAGGATATTGATGTTTTCTGCCGGGATCTCGATATGATCGAAGAATTCATCATGCATGAAATACCAGTAGCTCTGGTCATGCTCACGGGGAAGTCCCAGATATTCATCCATGTTGAAGGTCACAACATTCTGAAAAGAAACTTCACCTGCTTTGTTCTTCTTAATGAGTTCCTTGTAAACACCTATAGGTGATGAACCTGTAGGAAGGCCTAACACGAATGGACGGTCTTCCTTATGGCTGTTGATCCTGTCAGCAATATAATCTGCTGCCCATTTACACATTTTGTCATAGTTTTCCTGAATAACTACTCTCATTTATTTTCACTCCTGAACTATAGATTGCTGATTGCCTTTTTTGTGGTGTGATCTCAGGGCCACACCTCCCCATTGCCAAAATATAAAATTATACCAGGTGTCCTTTTTCCCGGATAACTGCGATAACGCTGTCCACGTGCTTTTCACAGATTTCATCAGAGCCTGCTTCTACCATTACACGGATAACCGGCTCGGTACCGCTTTCTCTTACAAGGATTCTGCCATTATCACCCAGTTCGTCAGCCACCTTCTTAACTGCTGCCTGAACATCAGGGTCATTCTGTGCTTCCGGTTTGCTCTTAACACGAACATTCTTGAGTACCTGAGGATAGAATTTTACCGGTGCTGCCAGCTCGCTCATAGGCTTTTCAAGTGCCAGCATTGCTTCCATCATCTTAAGACTGGTAAGGATACCGTCACCTGTGGTTGCATACTTTGTAAAAATGATATGTCCGCTCTGTTCGCCACCGATCCTGTGGCCGTTGTTAACCATATTCTCGTAAACGTATTTGTCGCCTACTTTGGTCTTTTCATATTCGATGCCTATCTTATCCAGTGCCTTGTACAGACCGAAGTTGCTCATTACAGTGGTAACCACCTTATTGTTGAGAAGCTTTCCTCTGTCTTTCATATACTTGCCGTAGATGTAGAGAATATGGTCACCTGTTACTACATTTCCTTTTTCATCTACACACAGGCATCTGTCAGCATCTCCGTCGAAGGCAAAACCGACATCAAGCTTATTGCCTACAACAAAATTCTGAAGATATTCTATATGTGTGCTTCCGCATTCTTCATTAATGTTGTAGCCGTTAGGCTCGGCATTGATAACATATGTCTTTGCTCCGAGAGCATCAAATACACTCTTTGCAATGCTCCAGGATGCACCGTTTGCACAGTCAAGACCAACCTTTACATTCTTGAAGCTGTACTTTGAAAGTCCGATAAGATAACCTATATAGCGGTTTCTTCCTGCCACATAGTCAACTGTACATCCTACATTTCTTGTTGCAAGAGGAATTTCCAGATTGCCGTCGATATAATCCTCAACCTTGAGAATGGTTTCTTCATCCATCTTCTCACCGTAACCGTTGAGAAGCTTGATGCCATTATCATAGTATGGGTTGTGAGATGCACTGATCATGATACCGCAGTCGAAATCGTCAACTCTTGTAATATACGCAACTGAAGGAGTTGTGGTAACATGCATGATGTAAGCATCAGCCCCTGAAGCCATAAGACCGGTGCAGAGTGCATACTCAAACATATATGAAGAACGTCTTGTGTCCTTGCCGATAACTATCTTGGCTTTTTTGTTAAGTCTTGCTCCGTAGTACCAGCCGAGGAAACGTCCTATCTTTACTGCATGGTCATATGTAAGGTTTTCATTTGCTTCACCGCGAAAACCATCGGTTCCGAAATATTTGCCCATTGTCAATCCTCTTTCTTTCTGATAACTGTTCCGTCGTTCTTGTGAATGCTGTTTTCCGGAATAACGCCTCTGACGCAGCTTGTAGGATAAATGTTGCTGTGTCTGCCGATGACTGTACCCGGATTAAGTACTGAATTGCAGCCTACTTCCACATAATCCCCCAGCATTGCGCCGAATTTCTTGATGCCGGTCTCAATATGTTCGTCACCGTTCTTTACTACTACAAGCTTTTTGTCTGACTTTACATTTGAAGTTATGGAACCTGCTCCCATATGTGAATAATAACCCAGAATCGAGTCCCCTACATAATTATAATGAGGAGTCTGAACATGATCGAAAAGGATCACATTCTTCAGTTCGCATGAATTACCCACTACACAGTCTGCACCTACAAGAGCCGAGCCTCTGATAAATGCACAGTGACGTACTTCCGTATTGGGTCCGATGATGCAGGGAGCTCCCAGATACGCTGACGGGAACACCTTTGCAGTTTTATGTACCCATACAGTTTCGGAAACCTCTTCGTAGTCTTCACCAAGATTCGGACCAAGGGTAAGGATAAGCTCCTTAATGCCTTTAAGGGCTTCCCATGGGTAGGTATAGTTCATTAAATAGTCTTTTGCTATTGTATGATCCAGATCATAAATATCTGTTATTTTATACATTTTATATCCTCCATAATCCCTGTTTTCCCGGGGGTGTTTTGTGACGATAAATACTCTGTTGCAGTTTTGATTCTGCTTTTTATATTTTCTCTTACGAATCACAATATCCGTGGCAGCATCCGCCGAGTCTTTCGATAACTGCCATACCTCGTCAACCTGTTACGGTCCTGGCGCTAACAGCATATATGCCCCTCCATACATAATAATGCTATTTTATCCGATATAATATAAAAAAAGCCCCGTGCAATGTCAACATTCAAATTTTTCCCATTTTAACGCACTGCCCGCCAGAGTCAGCCTTTTCCATAAAAATAAAAGCAAAAGAGCCCTCTCTTCGAAGGCTCTCTCTGTATTTTCCCGATATAAAATTTCATCATCCGCGGACTTTTTCGGCCAGTGCTTTTATATACGAAGGTTCTGTTCCGCAGCATCCACCCACAATACGAGCTCCTGCAGCTGTCAGCTGCTGCATTTCTTCTGCAAAAGCTTCAGCCCCCAGGCTGTAGGTAACCTTTCCGTCCGGTCCCGTGGAGGGAAGACCTGCATTCGGCTTGGCAATAAGCGGCAGCTTCGTGCATGCAGCCATACGTTCAATGATAACCTTCATATTATCAGGGCCTGATGAACAGTTTGCACCTATGGCATCTATGCCTTCTGCTTCCAGTTCCTCCACAACATCTTCCGGAGTATTTCCGTAAAGGGTTCTCTGGTTTGATTCAAATGTCATGGTTACCATTATCGGAATATCCTCCGAAACAGCTCTGATACCCCTTACTGCTGCCCTGGCATCTTCAAGACTGATCATGGTCTCCACATCAAACAGATCAACCCCTGCGTCAATAAGAAGCTGTGCCTGTTCTTTGTAAATTTCTATTCCTTCCTCAAGGGTCTCACCGTCATCTATATCCTCAGAAAAAATGGTAAGTCCTGTCATGGATATATCTGCTGCCACCAGTGTCTTTCCTCCGGTAGCTTTTCTGCTGAGTTCCACACAACCTTTGTTGATTTTCTCAATATTCTTATCGTTTCCTGTTCCCTTAAGGCGCTGCCTGTTGGCGCCGAAGGTGGGTGCCAGTACTATATCGGAACCCGCATCTGCGTAGCCCCCCTGAAGTTCCATGAGAACGTCAGGATTCTCCAGTATCCATGCTTCCGGGCTGACTCCCTGAGGCATTCCGTGGGCAATGAAGAAGGAGCCCGTGCCGCCGTCCAGAATCAATGTTTTCTCTTCCACTAATTTTTTAAATTCATCTCTGGTCATGTTGTATCCGCCTTTTTAGTATTATGGAAAATGTTTCCCTTTGTCATAATGTACGATAACACTTTCAGCCATTAAATACAACTGTGAGGGTGCTCCCGGTGCTGCTGCCCCATAATCACGAATTGTATGATACAAAGTCCCTCGGATTGCTTCGCTCCTTCGTCGCTCTCGCAATCCTCATATCATTCGTGCTTTCAGTGCTTCGCACCTTCGCACTCATGATATTGTCATCGCTGAATAAAAAGGTGCTCCCTTTCAGGCAAGCCTGAAGGGAGCACCTTTTTATTCGCGATAGGGACTTTGTATCATATCCCCTGGAATTTGATTTCTTTGTATTTATTGATGGTTTCCTTAACTGACGGATCCTGTTCAAGGGTCTGGAAGAAGTGGATACGTGTAGAAACGATTTCATCAAGATGATATCCTCTTGCTTCATCAACATTTCTGTCTCTGCACAGACCATCCATTCCGTCTTCTGCTTCTGTTACAATCTGGAACTTGCCGTCAATGAGCTTAAGTCCTGCACCGCATACTACACACTCATACGGGAATTTGATACCATCCCAGTGCTCCTCGCCCTTAAATACCAGACCGCCGTGGCAGTTCGGGCAGAGACCCTGATCCGGATCACCCATCCAGTGTCTTTCTTCAACCGGTGTCTTAATGCATTCAACAATGTTCTCGCCCATCTTATGGCATCTTTCGATGTGGTCAGGACGGATAACAACGTTGCCGGGACGTCCTACACGGGTAACCATGTACTGGTCAACACATCTTACTGATGTTGTGAACATTGTTGCTGCCAGAGTTTCCAGAGAAAGTCCCTGCCAGTCATGGCATGATCCACCTACTGCAATAAGACCTGCTACCATGTTCGGATTCTCTTTAACAGCGCCGATCTTCAGCATGAATGCCAGTTCGTATGCCAGGAATCTCTGAGCAAATCTTGTATAAAGTGAGCTCGGCATAAGATCGTATGTGGGGCATCCTACGATAAGGCCGTTGCAGGTCTGGAATACCTGCATGATCTTATCCATATCGTCCTTATTTTTAAGAACGCATCCCGGATAATTGTCGCGCTTGCCCAGCATTACATCACCCATCATCATGGTACATGATTCGCAGCCTGAACACGGAAGGATGTTGTAATCCCACAGGTTGATAAATATAACCTCTGCGCCCTTCTCCTGTGCACCCAGTAAAGCCTCCTTTACAGCGATGTCAGAGTTGCCGTTCTTTCTGCCGGCACTGATACCCAATACTTTCATAATTTTTCTTTCCTCTCAAAATTATTATTTCAATCATTTCATCACATCCGCATGCTAAGTGCAGACTTCGTCGATATTTTAACATTGTATCTAATTCCGTGCAATACAATTTGCTTTCCTATTATTTCGCAATATTCGGACGAAATCCTGATCATATTCTGCGTATTTCACAATTTTTTCATAATGGCTTCATTCTTTTTTCAAATGTTTCACGTAATATATGAATCGTAAGAGGTAATCAGATATCTCATACCAATAATCTTATTTTTCATAATCTGAGCGTCCCCCCGCTCACCTCCCTTTCAAAAGATACGTAGAGGAAAAGCCGCTTCAACCGAGCGGCTTTTCTTTGTGTTTATCATATATTGTATCTGCAGTTTATTCTGTCTGCCCTCCGCTGCATTCGGGGCAGGTTCCCCTGAATACTATGTCGTGCCCGGTAATGGCAAACCCGTTGCTGTCTGTTATATGCTCCGGAAGCCCCGGCAGATATTTCATATCTACGTCTGCAAATCTCCCGCATTTACAGCATCTTACATGATAATGGGGCTCGGTAATATGATCAAACCGTTCTGCCCCTCCCGGCAGCTGCAGTTCGCTTATTTCTACGGATTCTGCAAGCTGACGGAGATTTCTGTACACAGTTGCCTTGCTGACATTAGGATGGTCCTTCACCACGTACCGATATACCTCTTCTGCTGTGGGATGGGATTTCAATCGGTTTACAGCCTCATATACCAATGCCTTCTGAATAGTGTTGCGTTTTTTTGTCATGACCGGGCCGCCTTATTGATAAATGTTTTCATTAATATAATCTGTCAGTTATGATTAATCAACAGTTTCATTTTTATGGAGTTCATAGAACTCATTATAATCCTTCAGCATATACTTAAGGAGTTCAGGAGTATTCAGCTGATACGGACATTTTGATGCGCAGCTTCCGCATTCAAGGCAGTTATTGATGCGGTTCATTTTCTCATGCCACTCATCTGTCATATATCCCTGATAAGGAGACCTCCGAAGGAGCATGTTCATGCGGGCTGCATTATTGATAGGAATATCCACCGGGCATGGCATGCAGTATCCGCAGCCCCGGCAGAAGCCTGAACCCAGTTCTCTTTTGTCTTCAGCTATCTGTGACAGAAGTTCATCCGTCATGTCAGGATCTTCTTCTGCCATATCCAGCCACTGCTGAAGCTCCTCTTCTGTCTGGATCCCCCAGATCGGCACTACGGAAGGATACTGCTTCATAAAGGCATGGCAGGCCCTGACGTTAGTGATAAGTCCTCCTGCAAGTCCCTTCATTGCTATGAATCCCATGCCTTTTGCCTCACACTTTGCCGCAAGGTCAATATCCTTCTGAGCAGATATATAGGAAAAAGGAAACTGAAGAGTCTCAAAGTCACCGCTTTCAATACACTGTTCCGCTACTGCTATAAGGTGGGTGGTAACACCTATATGCCTGATGATACCCTGCTCCTTTGCCTCTAATGCAGCAGCAAAGGCACCATCCGGGTCATTTATATCCGGCATCTTCTGAACACAGTGGAACTGGAACAGGTCTATGTAATCCGTGCGCAGCATCTTAAGGCTGTTTCTGATATGCTCCCAGGCGCCTTTCTTATCTGTACTGGTGCTTTTCGTGGCGACAATGCAGTTTTTTCTTACTCCCTCCAGGGCAATACCAAGCTTATATTCGCTGTCAGTATAGGCATTGGCTGTATCGTAAAAACGTATTCCCCCATCATATGCCTTCCTGATAAGCTTTACTGCATCCTCCACATTCCTCCGCTGCAGCGGCAGGCATCCCAGTGCTGGTGCCGTAGCAGTGAGTCCTGTGTTTCCCATTTTTATCGTTCTCATGATTCTCTCCATTCTGCTGCATTCATGCATTGACAGCACTCCCGTATGATCATCCGGTCAGATTATAAATTATCATTCCTGAAATCTCAATCTGTTTCCTCCTGCTTCAGCTCGCACCGGGATCACTCCTGCTTTGTTATATGCCTTTCTTTAAGGGCACATATGCTTTCGTATGACGTAAGACTTCATTTATCAGACTGTCGTTTCCTGACCTTTCATCAGTTTGCACAAATTTGGCGGACACATATTTTAACTGACAATAACATAGTATTCTGCTATAATTTTGTAGAAAGTATGCGATTTTTTCAATATTGCGCACACTTTTGTATGCACTTTTGTACAATGGTATTCGCAGATGAATGCCCAAATATAATCGGAGGACACACCAATGGGATACAAAATCTTTACTCTGAGCCCAGGCTCAACCTCAACAAAGCTGGCTGTATTTGACGGAGAAGAAAGACTTTTCAAGGCAAATGTACAGCACGATGTTGAAAAGCTCAAAACATTCGCAAGAGTTTCTGAACAGCTTCCTTACAGAGTTGAAACCATCATGGAAGAACTTCAGAAGAACAATATCGACATCAAGGACATGGATGCTTTCGCAGCATACTCAGGCGGTCTTGAATCAACAACCACAGGTATCTTCCCTGTAAACGCAAAGATTCTTGAAGACTGCTCATCAGGCAGACTTATGGAGCATCCTGCCATCTTAGGCGCTCAGATCATCGGAAAGTTTGCAGCTGATACTGACAAGCCCGCTTACCTGGTTAACCCCCCTGATGCAGATGAATTCGAGGACGTTTCCAGAATTTCAGGCATGAAGGGTGTTCACAGAGAGAGCCATATCCACGTTCTTAACCAGAAGGAAGTTGCTATCCGTGCTGCAAAGCAGTTAGGAAAGAACTACAATGACTGCAATCTCATCGTATGCCATGTAGGCGGCGGACTTTCCATCGCAGCCCACAAGCAGGGCAAGATCGTTGACGGCAATGACGTATTAAACGGCGACGGACCTATCTCTCCGAACCGTACAGGCTATGTTCCGCTGCTTCCTGTTATCAAGATGTGCTACTCAGGCAAATACAGCCTTACGGATATGAAGAACAAAGTATCCAAGACAGGCGGCCTTCTGGGTCTTGTAGGCACAGACAACATGCTTGAGATCAAGGACAGAATCAAAAACGGCGACCAGTGGGCAGATCTGGTTTACAGAGCATTCGCTTACAACCTTGCCAAATACATCGGTTCATACGCATGCGTTATGGAAGGAAAGGTTGATGCCATCGTTATGACAGGCGGCGTTTCAAATGATGTTGACTTCATTGCAAACGTTAAGAAATATGCAGGCTGGATCGGTGAATTCATCGTTCTCGCAGGCGATTTTGAGATGGAAGCTCTGGCAAGCGGCGCTATCCGCGCATTAAACGGCGAAGAAGAATTACTTGAGTACACAGGCGTTCCTGTATGGACTCATTTTGAATTCGAACCCGCTGATGAATAATCGTTAACTCGGCACATCATAAATATCCCCCGGCAGCACATCAGTGCTCCGGGGGATTTATGTTATTTCATATCAGTATTCAGGATCACAGAATTCTTCAGGATAATATACTTCTTCATACTGCCGGTCATATCCGGATTCTCTGATTATCCTTACATTCATATCCAGGTATCCGCTGCTTCCGTAAAGTTCACCCTTTTCCGTATACTGCCACATATCAAAGCATACATCCGTTCCCGGAGTATCTCCATAGGCAGCATACCATATGTCGTAATCCTTAAGGCTGTTTATATCCAGAACATTCCTGTACCAGTTCTTTGAGGCATATACTCCGGCCCGGTACCCCTGGGCTTCTATGGTCTCGCAGAATGCCCGTGCGTTGATGGTATAACTTCCTGTAGCCATAACGGCAGTACGTGCAGCGGTGCTGCCGGAAGATTCTGTATCGAAATATACCGGAAGGGATACCCTGTAGCCCGCCAGTTTATTTATCACAAACAGGGCCTCTTCTTCAGCCTCTTCCTCGTCGATGGCAGCCGAATAAAAATATACTCCTGTCTCCAGCCCGGCTGCTTCGGCCCCGTCCATGTATTCATAGAACCGGTCATCCAGCATGATCTCACCGTTCTCATAGCCTCTGTATCCCACCCGGATGATGGCAAACTGAATGCCCTGATTTCTCAATGCAAACCAGTCTATATCTCCGTTCCACTTGGAAACATCCACTCCGTTCATGGAATAGAAGCCTTCCCTGTCATATGTCATGAAGGCACCGTCTCTTCTCCAGCAGGACTCATCCAGGTGATTTTTCACGCAGTCTTCACAGTCTTCACCTGACTCATGAAAACGATCGGCAAAAGTGACATCAGAAAAGAACATGACACATATAACAGTCATGACGGCAACGTATATGGAAATCTTTCTTCTGCTGTTCAATTACTATCTCCTTGCCAGTGCAGCATCTGCAGTTGCAGCAGGTTCTGTCTTAAATGAAGGATCAGGAACAGAGCTAACCAGCCGGCTTTCACAAATTGATTCTGCTCTCGTCGCACATCTCCCGCAAAAATACTGAATCACTCAGCTTCTCCTTTGTGTTCAGTGTAGGAGATTGAATAACTTTCTGCAATATCTTTTCCAGCGTTTCTCCTATTTTTTTGCCGGCGGGAATTCCCGCCGCAATAAGATCCGATCCGCTGACCGCAAGCTGGGCTATGGACCAGGGTTCTCCGCTCCGGAGAATATCATCAGTCTGTCCCTTTACATCATCCAGGATATCATCTGAAGCAGTATCATATTCCGGCAGATGTTCCCCGGCGGTCTTTCCGTATACATGCCGGACTGCGTCTTTGTATTCCAGTACTGCCTTCATGGCGGAAGCTCCCATTTTATTAAGCTGCCTCTTGATCCCTGCCCGGTCTGAAGTCAGTGCAGTATCCTTATATTCAATGATCCGTACCACTGCGTCCCGGGTCCTGTTGTCATACTTCATATACCTGAATACTCTTCCGGTCTCTTCAGGAGTAAGTTTATGAAAAAACGCAGCCATTGAAAGCTGTCTGTACATTTCGGATATTTCATTACCGGATGTGGTGCCGGCAGGATCATCCGTTACTGCTTTCAGGACATTTTCATGCTCTGTCCTTCTTCTCAGCAGTTCCCTGAGGACAGGCACTGCATTCCTGTCAAAGCATTTCCCGTGAACTTCTCCTGTAATATACCGTCCCAGTCCCAGTTCCGCATATTCATCAACTATTTCCGGATGCCCGGAGAGCAATGTCTTTTCAAATTCAACCCTTATTCTTTCCATGCTGACATCTGAAAGACGTTTCTCATGTTTTGAGATCATCCCACGGGTTTCAGGTTCGATTTTAAAGCCCAGCTGAGCGGAAAATCTTACAGCTCTCATTATTCTGAGGGCATCTTCATTAAAACGTTCATCCGGATTTCCCACGCATCTTATTATGCCCTGTTCCAGATCTGAAATTCCGTCGAACATATCTTTAAGTCCGTCCTCATCCCAGGCAAAGGCATTGATGGTAAAATCCCGTCTTTTCAGGTCCTCTGCCAGAGACCTGGTAAAAGTGACACTTTCAGGATGCCTGCCGTCTCTGTACTCTCCGTCAACCCGGTAGGTAGTTACTTCATAGCCTTCGCCTCCCCGGATGACCATGACCGTTCCGTGCTGTATCCCTGTATCAACGGTACTATGAAAAAGGCTCTTCACTTCAGAAGGAAGAGCCGATGTTGTAATATCCCAGTCTTCCGGTTCTCTGCCCAGAAGAGCATCCCTTACACATCCTCCTACAATATAGGCTTCATGCCCGTTGGATTTTAAGGTGTTCAGAATATCTCTGACGGGATAAGGTATATCAATTTTAAAGTTATTGATATCGTTCATTTCATTAATATGCTTTGCCCCAGTAAACCATGGTCTTTGCAGGCTTTCCGCAGCATACGCACACATCTGACAGCTTATGCTGCTCGAAAGGCATACAGCGTGATGTGGCTGTGGTATCTTCCTTGATCTTCAGCTCACAGGCCTCATCTCCGCACCACATTGCTCTGACAAAGCCCGGCTTATTGGCTATGGTTTCCCTGAATTCTTCATAGGTCACTGCATCACTTGTATGTTCTTCCCTGTGCTTAAGTGCACGCTGGAACATATCATTCTGCATCTGCTCCATGATCTCAGGGATACGTGCTGCCAGTTCATCCATGGCAACTGTGATCTTCTCACGGGTATCACGCCTTACCACGACAGCCTGTCCTGCCTCGATATCCTTAGGTCCCAGTTCAACACGCAGAGAGATGCCCCTGATCTCCTGCTCTGAGAATTTCCATCCCGGGCTCTTTTCGGAATCGTCGATTTTCACCCGGATTCCTGCTGCCTTCAGGGTCTCATAAACCTCATTTGCCTTGTCCAGTACGCCTTCCTTGTGCTGCGCAACAGGAATAACCATACACTGAACCGGTGCGATTCTTGGGGGAAGTACCAGCCCCGAATCATCTCCGTGAACCATGATAAGGGCACCTATTGTCCTGGTGGACAATCCCCAGGATGTCTGGTGAACGTATTTGATCTTATTATCCTTATCGGTAAATGTCATGTCAAAAGCCCGGGCAAATCCGTCACCGAAGTTGTGGCTCGTTCCGGACTGAAGTGCCTTGCCGTCATGCATTAATGCTTCGATAGTATATGTTGCTTCTGCTCCTGCGAATTTCTCCTTATCGGTCTTTCTTCCCTTTATCATGGGGATGGCAAGATATTTCTCACAGAATTCAGCATATACATTAAGCATCTGTTCTGTACGCTCCTGGGCTTCTTCTGCTGTAGCGTGTACTGTGTGGCCTTCCTGCCATAAGAATTCTGACGAGCGCAGGAACGGACGGGTAGTCTTCTCCCAGCGCACTACAGAACACCACTGGTTGTATAATTTCGGAAGGTCCCTGTAGCTCTGAACGGTATTGGAATAAAGGTCACAGAAAAGGGTCTCTGATGTGGGACGTACTATCAGCCTTTCTTCAAGTTCCTCCCCGCCTCCTAATGTAACTATGGCACACTCGGGAGCAAAGCCTTCCACATGATCCTTTTCCTTCTGAAGAAGCGACTCGGGAATGAACATAGGCATATATACGTTCTCAACCCCTGTTTCCTTGAACATTGCGTCAAGATTCTTCTGGATGTTTTCCCAGATGGCATATCCGTTCGGAAGGATCATCATGCAGCCCTTTACGGTTGAATATCGCATGAGTTCTGCTTTCTTGACAACATCTGTATACCACTGGGCGAAATCCTCGCTCATAGGGGTAATATCTTCAACAAGTTTCTTCTCTTTAGCCATTTTATCCTCCAATGAAAAGCCCGGTCCATCTGTTTACGAAAGGAACGCCGGGCTGAATATTTTATTTGAGCAGTGCTGCTTTTTTAAGTTCTTCTGCCTTATCTGTTGCCTCCCAGGGAAGGTTCTTCTTGCCGAAATGTCCGTAGCTGGAAGTCTGTTTGTAAATAGGTCTTCTAAGGTCAAGCATTTTAATAATACCTGACGGTCTCAGGTCAAAATGCTCCATGACCAGCTGTTCCAGTTCTCTGTCTCCGACCTTGCCTGTACCGAAGGTGTTGACGGAAACAGATGTAGGTTCGGCCACTCCGATGGCATAAGACACCTGGATTTCCACCCTGTCTGCCAGCCCTGCTGCAACAATATTCTTGGCAATATATCTTGCCGCATAGGAAGCGGAACGGTCAACCTTTGAACAGTCTTTTCCCGAGAAGCATCCGCCGCCATGACAGCCCATACCGCCGTATGTATCAACGATTATCTTGCGTCCGGTAAGGCCAGAATCGCCATGAGGTCCGCCTACGCAGAAGCGTCCTGTGGGGTTAATGTAATATTTTGTATTTTCATCCACCATATCCTGAGGAAGCACTGCATCAAAAAGATATTTCCTGATATCTTCATGAAGCTGCTTTTCCGTAACAGCTTCATCATGCTGGGTTGAACATACAACAGCATTGATCCTTACAGGTTTTCCATCTTCGTCATACTCAACTGTTACCTGAGCTTTTCCGTCAGGACGCAGGTATGTGAGAACACCCTCTTTTCTCAGCTCTGCAAGCTTATATGTAAGTCTGTGGGCAAGATAAATGGGAAGAGGCATAAGCTCATCCGTCTCATTGCAGGCATATCCGAACATAAGTCCCTGATCTCCTGCGCCCTGGTCTTCTTCATCTGTTTCCGTGCCTCTGGATTCGAGGGCTCTGTCAACACCCATTGCAATATCAGGTGACTGGGTATCCAGCTTGATAAGGACCTCACAGGTATCTGCATTGAACCCGATCGAATCATCGGTATATCCGATTTCTCTTACAGTGTCCCTTACTATTTTCTCGTAATCAACCACTGCAGTAGTGGTTATCTCCCCCATAACCAGTACAAAATCTGTGGTTGTACATACTTCACATGCTACCCGGGCATACGGGTCCTGTGCAAGTATTGCATCCAGAATACTGTCAGAAATACTGTCACATACCTTATCCGGGTGCCCTTCAGTGACGGATTCTGACGTGAATAATCTCTTTTTCATAAATTTTCTCCTGCTGATTTAAAGCGTAAAACAATAGAAACGGTCTCCCGTCCCTATTGTCTGTCTGTATGTTCTGTATTCACAGATCAGCTGCAGCGCTGCCTGTAATCATCCATAGCCGCCTCATCGTCGGTATCGATCTTGCAGATATCCGCACCTATCCTTCTGAGCTTGTCCTCGAAGTTTTCGTAGCCTCTCTGGATAAACTGAATGCCGCTGACCTGAGTGCAGCCCTCTGCTGCCAGACCTGCAATGGTAAGTGCTGCTCCCGCCCTCAGGTCAGGAGACTCCACCTGGGCACCCTTGAGTTTTCTGACTCCGGTGATCATTGCAGTGTTGGATTCTATCTTGATCTTTGCCCCCATACGGGCAAGCTCCCCTGCGTATTTGAACCTGTTTTCAAAAATGCTTTCTTTTACGGTACTCATCCCTTCAGCCAGAGTAAGCACTACAGCCATCTGGGGCTGCATATCCGTGGGGAATCCAGGATAAGGAAGAGTCTTTACATGGGTGTTCTTAAGGATGCAGCCGTCAGCTATTACTCTGACTGCTTCATCATATTCAACTATCTCACATCCTATGTCTTCAAGCTTTGCCGTAATGGATTCAAGATGCTTCGGAATAACATTGTTAACCGTAACATCTCCTCTTGTGGCGGCTCCCGCCATAAGGAAGGTGCCTGCCTCTATCTGATCCGGAATAACCGTGTATTCTGTGGAATGAAGCTTCTGTACGCCGCTGATCCTGATAACATCAGTACCTGCGCCTCTTATACGTGCTCCCATACTGTTAAGCATGTTGGCCAGATCCACCACATGAGGCTCCTTTGCAGGGTTTTCTATGATGGTAATGCCGTCTGCCATGGCAGCCGCAAGAAGTACATTAATGGTGGCTCCTACAGATACCACGTCAAAATATATATGAGTGCCCTTAAGTTCGTCTGCCTGGGCCTTTATCTGCCCGTCTTCCAGATCTATGGATGCACCTAAAGCTTCGAATCCTTTTATATGCTGGTCAATAGGACGCGCCCCTATGACACATCCCCCCGGCATTGCGACTTCTGCTTTATGAAAGCGCCCCAAAAGCGCCCCAAGTAAATAATAGGACGCCCGGATCTTGCTTATATATTCATAATTAAGGCTGTATGAATTAACAGTGGCTCCGATGATTCTGGCCGTGTGCCTGTCGATCCTCTCAACCGTTGCACCTATCTGCGCAATGGCATCAAGCAGAAGATTGATATCACTGACGTCCGGAAGATTACTGATTATCACCGGCTCGTCGGTCAGTATTGCGGCAGGAATGAGTGCAAGGGCTGCATTCTTGGCGCCGCAGATATCAACGACTCCTCTCAGCGGTTTCCCGCCTCTGATGAAATACTGTTCCATGTGTTTCCCCGAAAACCAATTTTTAACCGTGAGATTATAGCATACGGTCTTCTTTAATACAACTCTGTGTTTATTCCGAAAACAGCGGTGTTGAGAAGTATCTCTCCGCGGTATCGGGAAGAACCGTTACTACTGTCTTGCCCGGACCTAATTTTTTAGCCAGCTTAAGAGCTGCTGCTACGTTGGTTCCGCTTGAGATTCCGCACATAAGGCCTTCTTCTCTGGCAAGTCTTTTGGATGTTCCCAGTGCTTCTTCGTCATTTATTATATAAATATTGCTGTATATTTCCGTATTGAGTATATCAGGAATAATGCCGTCTCCAATGCCCATCTGCAAATGTGTTCCGATGGTTCCCCCTGCAAGAATGGCCGCATTCTCCGGTTCAACTGCCCAGATTTCAATATCCGGATAATTGGCCTTCAATACCTCCCCGATGCCTGTAAGTGTTCCGCCCGTTCCTATACCGGAGCAGAATCCGTGAATAGGTCCTGCAACCTGCACCATTATCTCCAGAGCTGTATGATTCTTATGGGCCATGATGTTGTCCATGTTTTCAAACTGCTGGGGCACGAATACCTTCGGATTTTTCTCCTTCATCTTCAGTGCCGTATTCAGACATTCCCGGATGCACTCTCCTATATCTCCCGCGTCATGGATCAGCTTTACTTCAGCTCCGTAATGACGTACAAGTTTTCTTCTTTCCTCGCTTACGGAGTCAGGCATTATGATAATAGTCCTGTAGCCTTTAACAGCACCTACAAGAGCCAGCCCTATACCCTGATTGCCGCTGGTAGGTTCAACAATAATGCTGTCCTTATCTATTATGCCCTTTTTCTCAGCTTCCTCTATCATGTTAAGGGCGGTTCTTGTTTTGATGGAACCGCCGATATTAACTGCTTCGAACTTTACAAGCACCTGGGCACTGTCCTCATCCACCATCCTGTTCAGCCTGATGAGGGGGGTGTGGCCCACTGCTTCCAATACATTATTACAAATCATTTATCTGTTATCCTTAAAAAAAGTTAATTACTCCACATCAGAAGTACAGTGCGGGCACTTTACTGCGTCAGCTGCAATCTCGCTTTTGCAGTATGGGCAGACCTTTGTAGCAGGTGCTGCCGGCTCTTCCTTTGGAGCTTTCTTAGCCTTTGCATCTCGCATTTTATTTACAGCTTTTACAAAAGCAAAAAGGACAATGGCAACAAGCAGGAAGTTTATCACTGCCATGATAAAATTTCCGTATGTAAATACAGAACCGTTTATCTCTACCGAAAGTGATGAGAAATCCTGTTTGAATATAATGCCGATGATGGGTGATATAAGATCAGCCACTACTGAATCCACAATAGCTTTGAATGCGGCACCTATAACCACGCCGACAGCCATGTCAACTACATTGCCTCTGTTGATAAACTCCTTAAACTCCTGAATAATACCTTTCTTTTCGCTCATTTTCATGCCTCCTGATAGTGTGTTTCATTATTTTCAATATTTATTATCAGTTACTGATTATAAATCGGAATCTCATATCCGTGGGTTCCGATATATCTTCCGTCAGGGCCTATCTCGTCATCTGATGAGTATGAGAATACCTTCAGCCTGAGATTGCTTACTGATTCGTAAGCCGGTGTAGGCCTCAGCTTGATGGATGTCATCAGAACCCCGTCAGCCATATCTGCAGATGTAAGATGTATATACATACTGTCATGATACATATCACAGTATACCCACACACCCATGTATCCGGTCACTTCATCATTGTCAGCATCCCCCATGAAGAGATCCGGATTCTTTTCTATATCTGCCGGTGACAGGATGGTGTATGTTTTATGCTCACCGTCAACATCCATGTTCAGCTCATAACCGATCTTATAATCTCTGTCGGTACTCACGGCATTCCAGTAATTCTGATGTACTGTATAATAATTGTCATAATATATTACAGGCTCATCAGAATTAAATGCTTCAAATATTGCTATATCATATGACGGGCTCCATGCAGATCTGTGCTCGGTTACCATATGCATTTCACCGCCCATATCCACATACAGCTTTACTTCTTTTTCATTTGGAATATCCACAGGCTGAGGGACTGTCTCTGTCTCAGGCTGTCCGGGGATCTTTCCTTCAGGATTATCTGATGCCGCAGCCTCGGCCATTTCCGCGATAACAGTAGTACCCATCTGGTCTTCGGTAATAACCGGGGTATTATCAGAAGCAAGAATAATTATCACGATAATTACTACTACCAGCGCCGCTATCAGAAAAATCAGTGCTTTTTTTGTCGACCGTTTCATTTTGCGCCTCCTTTACTCTTCTTCTCTTCTGTAACATCTATCACAAACCACTTCGCTTCCACCGCTGCTATACATTCACCGGCTGAATAGAATTCCAATGCATTTGTATGTTCATTTTTTGAAAATCCGTCTGCAAGAAATGTCTCTCCCTTGTCAGGGATACGAATAACCCCTGTTTCCTCCAGCCAGAATTTTATTTCTGATGTCAGTTTCACGAATGACAGCTCCGGAAATGTCACCAGAAGCTCCGATTCCTCTCCGGGTATCAGCCTGAATCTGGCCATTTTCAGATAGTACCTGCCGTTTTCCGAGGATATGGTTATCTTCACGGGGAATCTGTCCTCGAAAAAGTGGCTGATATATATGGGAAAATCTGCCCGGAGTACTGTCCTGTCCGGATCCGGCCTGTACCTGGAGACAATGTCCTTAATGGCTTCCTCAATATCCTGCAGGAGTTTTTCATCAACAGGACCCTTTTCAGTCTCCATGCACTTATTGAGGGCGTACCTTGCCTCAAGATAGAATTTGTAGGAATCTCTTGCGCCCATTCCCATGATGAGGTTTTCTCTGCAGATATTTCCCATCCTGTAGGCATAGTCCGGAAATCTGTTGTCATATTCCCCATCACAGAATCTCATCATTGCATCCTTGTATCCGTCCACAATGAGATTCATGCCTGTGTCAAGATTCCGCACGGTTCCCCTTCCGTATATCAGCATATCTCCCAGCCTGCAGATGGATTCATCCAGCCCTGCCAGGGCTCCCAATGTGTAATATTTGAAGGCTTTCTCATAATCCGGAACATTTTTGCGGTTATAACCGTAATAGCTTATGTGTCCCAGCGCATTGGCTGCATAGGGATCACCTGTTTTATTGAAAAGCTTCAGCAGATACTTTTCTGCTTTCCTGTAGCTCTGTCTGTATACAGGGCTGCCTTCATAAAAGCTCCAGCCGATTATCTTCAGGGCCTGTACATCACCTTTTTCAGCCAGGTCATCCACAAACTCCCGGAACTGACTCCTGGCTGCCTTAGAAGCACTGCCCAGGTCTTCATCCTCATAAAGACTTATGATATGCCTTTTCTGGGAATCACTGTACTGCCACTCATCCCTGGGAAGTTTTTTGTTTATGTCATATGTAGTTATCCTGCTTATAATATCGCTGCATACTGCACGATAGGCAGTTTCTTCAAGGCCGACCCCGAACAGCGTTCCTTCCTGCCATTCAGGTTCTTCATCAAAAGTGACAATAAACCTAGCGGTCTCTTCCCGGGCAACATATCTCTCTTCCAGCTTCCAGTACAGATTATCCAGAAGGTTGTATACCGTGGCAAACAGTTCATCATCTGAAGAAGGTGCGTCACACAGAAATCCCGGTTTTGAACGTTCTTTGATCTGAAGGCTGTCATAGAATACATTCTGTATCAGCCAGAACCATTCACGGAAATCATTCAGGCAATCCGGATTTCTGTTTATGTTGCCCAGCGCAGCTGAAACATCCTCTGATGTGAGCAAATATTCCCGGGATGCTTTTATGTTAAACTCCGGAAACACCCTGTCTGCAATATCCCTGTAGAAGCATTCAGCCCTGACCAGTCTTTTCAGAAGCTCCGGGTCTGCTTCAAAGGGCCTGATGGGAAGAAGCGCAGCCCCGTCCATATCAGTCACGGGACCGGGTTCATGGCTGTAGTCGTAAGGCAGTACTTTATATGAACCATTTGTATTAACGGCTGATATCCTGCCGCAGCATCCGGCATATTCTCCGTATTCGATTTTCACCCAGTCATTCTGCCTGAACATCTGCCCGATTTCTCCTGAATTTACAGATCCAGCACAACCTGCCTTCCGGATCTTTTATACTGAATATACTTTACCCCTGCAGCATCAAGCATTCTCTTTGATGCAATAACGCTGTCAGATTCGGCGTATTTATCACTGTCATATATAAGGGTTCTTATTCCTGCCTGTATGATGGCCTTGGCACATTCATTGCAGGGGAACAGCGTTACATATAATTTTGTACCTTCAAGACTGCCGCCTCTGTAGTTAAGTATGGCATTAAGCTCACTGTGAGTTGAGTACAGATACTTGTTATGATCCGGCGTCGTATCTGTTTTCTCCCAGGGGAACTCATCATCTGAGCATCCTATGGGAAATCCGTTGTATCCCATGGACAGGATCTTATTGTCCGGACTTACTATACAGGCACCAACCTGGGTCGAGGGATCCTTGGATCTTCTGGCTGCAAGCTGTGCAACACCCATAAAATACTCATCCCAGTTAATATAATCCATTCGTTTATTGCTCATTCCTACCTCCCTCAGGTAAAAGGCTCAGTCTTCTAACTTGCTGATTCTTCTGCAATGGTTCTCACCTTCCGAAAATGGTGTGTCCAGGAAGATGTCCAGAAGTTTTACTGCTTTTGCCGTATCAACAACCCTTGCTCCCAGGCACAGCACATTGGCATCATTATGGCTCCTTGTAGCCTCTGCAGAAAACTCATCCGATAATACAGATGCTCTTACGCCTTTGATCTTATTTGCACATATGCTCATGCCGATGCCTGTTCCGCATACCAGAAGACCTTTTTCTGCTTCTGCGTCCGCCACAGCATGTCCGACTTTTTTTGCAAAATCCGGGTAATCGCATGAATCGGTACTGTCTGTACCGTAATCCTTTACTTCAAAACCTCTTTCCTTAAGATGGCCTATAAGTTCAAGCTTCAGTTCATAGCCTGCGTGATCGCTGCCTACTGCTATCATGGTAAAACCTCCCTTTTACAATATACCCTGTTCAGGCATCTCCGTTAATTTATCCAGCAGTCTGTCTGTTACCCTGTCCACAGTTGCACAGACTGCGTCGTATTCTTCTATGCTTCCGCCCCAGGGAAGCCTGATATCTCCCGACTCTCCAACATACTCCCTGAGCATATATACATTGGCTGCATGAGGGAATCTGTCATAAACCTTCTGCTTGCTGACCCCGTCCATGGTAAGGATAAGGGTGCATTCCGAAAACTCTCCTTCGAATGCCTTTGCACTGTAATTATCCAGGGAAAAACCCTTCATCCTGGCCAGCTCTGCAAGCTTCTGGTTGGCAGGCTCCGGAAAGAGTACCACGTTGCCTCTGGACATAACATTGAATCCGCTGAGCCCTCTGTTCCTCAGTTTCCACCGGAACATCATCTCTGCATAAGGACTGAGTCCCGTACCTTCCTCATCAAGAAAAATTATGTTACTGAATCTGGACATTATAATATTTCAGCTCCTGTTACTTCTTCTATCATTCTTCGGGTAATGCTTCCTTCCCTCAGTATCTTCATGCGGGAAGTGCTCGCATCCACCACCGTTGATGCAACTCCTATGGTGCAGTCCCCACCGTCAATTATCAGATCTATCTTTCCGTAAAGGTCTTCTGTTACTTCTTCTGCCTTTGACGCACTCCTTCTGCCGGAAATATTAGCCGACGGAGCCGCCAGAGGCCTGCCTGCCGCCGCGATTATACTGACTGCTGCAGCATTATCCGGCATCCTTACGCCTATGGTATCCCCGCCTGCAGTAACCTCTTCGGGAATACAGGCATCTTCTCTCTTTCTGAAAACAAGAGTCAGTGCTCCGGGCCAGAATTTTTTCATAAGCTTCAGAGCATCTTCGGGTATGCTGTCTGTGAGGAAATGAACCTGGTCGATTCCGGACACCAGTATGCTTAAGGGCTTGTTTTCAGGTCTTCCCTTCGCTTCAAATATACTCCTTACGGCATCTCTGTCGGAAAATACCGCACCCAGGCCATATACCGTGTCTGTCGGAAACGCAACTGTTCCGCCCCGGCGCAGTACCGCTCCGGCCGCCTCTGCTGCCTCCTCTGTACTTTTCACTGACAGGTTTAACGTATTCTCTTTACAT
>JABUTA010000099.1 GCA_021443845.1 Parasporobacterium sp. | reverse complement strand
GGACGAAGGTGCTGATGGGCAAGCTCCTTCTGGAAAAGCCTGATATACTGCTGCTAGATGAGCCTACCAACTATCTGGATGCAGAGCATATAGAATGGCTGAAAAGATACCTGAACGATTATGATAATGCTTTTATTCTTATTTCCCATGATATTCCGTTTATCAACAGTGTTGTTAATCTGATCTATCATATGGACAACCGCCAGCTTAACAGATATGTGGGAAACTATGATAAGTTCATGGAGGTATATGAGGTTAAAAAAGCTCAGATAGAAGCGGCCTACAACAAACAGCAGAAGGAAATAGCAGAACTCAGGGATTTTGTTGCCAGAAATAAGGCCAGGGTAGCAACAAGGAATATGGCCATGTCCCGTCAGAAGAAGCTTGACAATATGGATGTTATTGAGCTGGCAAGGGAAAAACCAAAGCCTGAGTTTAATTTTAAGACCGCAAGAACTCCGGGACGGGAAATCTTCGTGGCCAGGGATCTGGTCATCGGTTATGACGAGCCTCTTTCAAAGCCCATGAACCTTAAGATGGAATGGAAGCAGAAAATAGTGATAAGGGGTGCAAACGGTATAGGAAAGACCACGCTGCTGAAGAGTCTTCTGGGACTGATACCTGCCCTTGAAGGAAGCGTAGAGCAGGGCAGCAATCTGGCCATAGGGTATTTCGAACAGGAAACAGATCAGAATATACAGACCACCTGCATTGAGGAAATCTGGAAGGAGTTTCCGGGATTTACCCAGTATGAAGTACGTTCAGCTCTGGCAAAATGCGGTCTCACCACCAAGCATATAGAAAGTCTTGTAAGAGTCCTGTCAGGAGGTGAGCAGGCAAAGGTAAGGCTTTGCAAACTGATCAACAGAGAGAGCAATCTGCTGGTACTGGATGAGCCTACCAACCATCTGGATACGGATGCCAAGGCAGAGCTGAAACGTGCCCTGCAGGCATATCCGGGCAGTATCCTTATGGTATGTCATGAACCTGAGTTTTATGAAGGGCTGGCGACTGAGGTGTGGGATCTCAGTGAATGGACCACAAAACTGATCTGATTATTTTCTTAGACTTTTCAACCAATTAAGATAATCAGATAAAGACGGAAACCGGTCAAAACAGAAAACAATTCCGGAGAAGAGGACAGTTGGAAATGATAAATAACTATAAAATGGAGATCAGCTACGACGGAACCAGATACTATGGCTGGGAACATCAGCCTGACAGGGATACCGTTCAGGGCAAGCTGGAAAGCGTGCTGACCGTACTGAACGGCAGCTTTGTTGATGTGATCGGTGCCGGAAGAACTGATGCAGGAGTGCATGCAAGAAAAATGGTGGCCAATGCCAGATTTGAGACGGAACTTTCCCCGGAAGAAATCAAAAACTATATGAATCGTTATCTGCCGGATGACATCTGCGTCAATGATGTTGTAATAGCTTCTGACAGATTCCATGCCCGATATAAAGCGGTCGGGAAACTGTATACGTATACATGCTATGTGGGAAATGAAAAACCGGTTTTTAACAGGAAATTTGTAAATGTCCTGAATTTCAGGCCGGATATTGAGAAAATGCAGAAGGCAGCGGAATATCTGACGGGTTCGAATGATTACAAGGCTTTCTGTGCCAATCCCCATATGAAAAAGTCAACCGTCAGAGTAGTGGACAGCATCGAAATAGTCAGAAAAAAGGACATGCTGTATCTGAATTTCCACGGAACGGGATTCCTTCAGAATATGGTAAGGATCATGACCGGAACACTGCTGGAAGTTGGCGCAGGCAGGATGGAGCCGGAAAGAGTAAAGGAAATTCTGGAAAGCCGTGACAGAAGTCAGGCAGGTCCTACAGCTCCTGCCGCAGGACTGTGCCTTATGAAGGTAGACTACTGACTGCTTACTCAGCTGTTATTTCGGACTCTTCTTTCAGAGTTTCTTTCTCAGCCGGAGCAGTATATCTGCCGTACATCTTTGTCATATTGAAAATCTTCTTTGCAAGCTTCTTATCAAGTTCCCTGGGAAGAAGACGCCAGCACCAGTTGCCTCCCTGGGTACTCGGGATATTCATTCTGTTGCCCTTGCCCAGTTCCAGATAATCCTGGATCTGAACAATGAACAGATCGGCAACCGAACGCTGTCCTGCACGGATGCATGACCATACAAAATCTTCAGGATCCTTTGCTCCCAGATACTCAAGGGCAAATTTCTGATCCGCTTTCTTTGCATCATCAAACCATTCCTTCAGGGAAGCATTGTCATGGGTACCTGTATAGCAGATGCAGTGGTTATCATAGGTATGAGGAAGGAAATTGCTTTCTTCACCGGAGTCGAACGCGAATTCCAGTACTTTCATTCCCGGCCAGCCTGAGTCTTTAAGAAGTTTTACAAGGGCAGGAGACGGAACACCCAGATCTTCTGCTATAAACTCAACATTCTTAAACCATCCGTTGAGTCTTTCTATAAGATCATATGAGGGGCCGTCCATCCATTTCCCGTTCTTTGCAGTTGCCTCCCCGTATGGAACAGACCAGTACTCGGAAAATCCTCTGAAATGGTCAACACGTATAACATCAAAAAGCTTTGACACACCGTCAATACGGCGGATCCACCAGCCGTAGCCGTCATTTCTCATGGCGTCCCAGTCATACAGAGGATTGCCCCACAGCTGTCCGTCAGCAGAGAAGTAATCAGGCGGAACACCTGCCACAGCCTTAGGTACATACTGATCATCCAGCTGGAAGTACTGAGGCTCGCTCCATACATCAGCACTGTCCATAGGAACATAGATAGGGATGTCGCCGATGGTGCTGATACCAAGATTATTGATATACTTTTTAAGTGCATCCCACTGTTTGTAGAAAAGGAACTGGATATAAACGAATAATTCGATATCTTCTTTTAATTCTTCTCTGTATCCTGCCATCGTTTCAGGCTTTCTGAAACGAAGGTCATCATCATCCCAGTCAGTCCATGACTTCATGCCGAAGTGTCTCTTTGCAGCCATGTAGAGGGCATATTCCTCAACCCAGCTGTTTTCATCCCTGAATCCGGCAACCTTTTCCGCATCCCTTTCCCAGCCGTTTTTCTTTGCTTCAGCAAGAAGCTTAAAACGGGTTTCATAAACCCTTCCGTAATCAACGTGTCTCGGGTCGCTTCCGAAATCAATGCCTTTCAGGACCTTCTTTGACAGAAGTCCGTCTTCTATCAGCATGTCAAGATCTATGAAATAGGGATTGCCTGCAAATGAATAAGTGCTCTGGTAAGGTGAGTCTCCGTAGCCTGTAGGCCCCAGCGGGAGCATCTGCCAGTATTTCTGACCGGCTTCGTGCAGAAAGTCAGCAAACCTATATGCTTCCTTTCCCAGGGTTCCGATACCATATGGTGACGGCAGTGATGAAATGGACATTAATATTCCGCTTGAACGTTTCATATCACAAAATCCTCTCTGAAAAATTAAACCGACTCCATTATAACTGACCGGTGTCCTTATTAAAAGATAAATATTGTTAAAAATCAGACAGATTGCAGATATACAACCCGGCACATATATCTTCTGCTCAGATGAACTTCACCTGCTGTTCATCTCATGTTCATACATCCTTTTGCAGGCCGGGCCACTCGCAGAAAACTTCTGATAAGTTTTCTTCTCGGTAACCCTGTCGGCATTAAGGCCTTGTGGGCCTATGCCGACACCTGCAAAAGTATGCATGACCATGGGTGAACAGCAACGGTTCGTTCAAATATCGCAGAAGATATATGTGCCGGGTTGCATATGGCACTCGTGCATTATTTCCAAGTACCTCCCGGTACAGGAGATACAGTTTTATTATCCATCTGATGAATACAGAATATAAACTGAAGGGACCACAAAACAATAATGCGGTCAGCAGAATATTGCATAAGATGAATATCAGAAGTACAGGCAGCACCGGAGGCGAATTCATCCGAGCAGGGGATATCTGTACTGTCCGGGACGTCAAACACCCATAAAAATACCGACAGCCACAAGACTGTCGGTATAAGCAAAACATATTTATGTCCGTATCATCCTTTAACAGCACCTGCAGCAACACCTTTGATGATGTGCTTCTGGCAGATAAGATAGAATATGATAACCGGAATGATACTTAACAGAATCAGGGCCATGGTAGCACCCAGGTCGACTGTACCGTAGCTTCCCTTCAGGTACTGAACCAGCATCGGAATGGTGCTGTATTTTGTTCTGTCCAGTACAAGGTACGGAAGCAGGTAGTCATTCCATACCCACATGATCTCAAGAACACCTACAGAGATCATGGTAGGCTTAAGCATCGGAAGAACAACCTTGAAGTAGATCTTAACCGGGTTGCATCCGTCGATAACCGCAGCTTCCTCAATCTCCAGGGGAATGGATTTGACAAATCCGGTAAACATGAATACTGCCAGACCGGCACCGAAGCCCAGATATATTACAGGAATGGTCCATGGAGTATTGAGCTTCAGGGTATCAGCTGTCTTTGACAGAGTGAACATAACCATCTGGAAAGGAACTACCATAGAGAATACACACACGAAGTATACCAGCTTGCAGATCTTGCTGTTAACCCGGGCAATATACCATGCTGCCATTGATGTGAACAGAAGGATAAGTCCGGTGGAAACAACAGTGATAAACAAGCTGTAAAAAGCTGCCATCCAGAAATTGGACTCGCCGCTCTGAAGGCCGAAACCTTTGATGAAGTTGCCGAATGATGCCCACATTTCTCCTAAAGGAAGGGCAAAGGTATCAGTCTTAACAAAAGTGTTAACCTTAAAGGAGTTGATAACAACTGCAAGGATCGGGAGAATCCAGATAATGCAGATTACAGCAAGTACAATTGATAAAATAGTTTTTCTTCTGCGTTCTGCAGAAAGAGTTTTCTGCTTTTTACTCATCACTGCTGTACCTCCTTATTGCGTGTAGCGCGAAGCTGGATAATACCGATAACAGCAACCAGAATAAAGAACAGAACTGCCTTGGCCTGGGCTGTACCTCTCGCGTTGGCGTTGTCTCCGTAGAAGGTGTTATAGATATTCAGAGCAAGCATTTCTGTCGTTTTGACCGTTGATCCGTCAGGCTGGAATACGAATGGATTGCCGGCTGTAAGAGCAAGGTTCTGGTCGAACAGCTTGAAACCATTTGTCAGAGACAGGAATGTACAGATTGTGATAGAAGGCATTACATTAGGAATGATAACCCTGAATAATGTCTGCTTCTTTGTTGCACCGTCAATCTTGGCTGCCTCCAGAATATCCTCAGGCACTGCCTGAAGACCGGCAATATAGATGATCATCATATAGCCTATCTGCTGCCATAGCATCAGTATGATAAGTCCCCAGAAACCCAGGTTGGTATCCATGAGTATGGATGTGCCGAAGTGGGTAAGGATACCGTCAAAGATCATGGACCAGATATATCCGAGAACGATGCCTCCGATAAGGTTCGGCATGAAGAATACGGTCCTGAATATATTGGTACCCTTTATATTCTGAGTAAGAAGATACGCAGCCAGGAAAGCCAGCACATTGATCAGAATAAGGGAAACAATTGCAAACAGGGCAGTATACCAGAATGCATGAAGGAAACCCTTATCATTAAATGCCTTTATATAATTGCCGAAGCCTATGAAGGTCGCATCACTGGTTGTTTTGAATTTACAGAATGAAAGATAAATTCCGTGGATAAAAGGCCACACGAAACCAATTGCAAATGCTAGAACCATCGGAAGAAGGAACAGAGGAGACCATCGTCTGATAGGATTGATTATCAGATGGCTTCTGCCAGGCGGAGTCGCAAAGAGCCCCTTAAAAAACTTTTTCAATAATAACACCCCCCTAAGTTAAGTTCGGTTTTGAACGCATACGTTTCCGTATTGAAGAACCTGCAGCCGGTGCAGATTCTTCAGCACGGAGCAATCAGAAGATTGCCCCGTATGTATCAGTAAATGAACAGTAAAACCATTTATGATTACTCGTTAGCGTTTCTGTACTGTGTAGCCCAGCCCATAACGAATGCTGTTTCAACGTTAGCCCAGTCACCGCCGTTGTCATACTGGTTCATCTGAGAAACAACGCCTGCTCTCCATTCGTTTACGTTCGGAGTGAAGTTGAATGCCCAGGTCATAACATAGTTGCCGTTGTTAGAGTATTCGTTAGCCTGGTTAAGGAATACGTTAGCTGAAGGAGCAGCTGTTGTGTAAGGCATAGCACCGAATGTTTCAACTGCCTTTTCTGAACCTTCAGATACCAGCCAGTACATGAAGTCTAATGTAGCCTTGATGTCAGCTTCTGAAGCCTTTGAATTAACTGCCCAGCAGTTTTCTGTACCGCAGTTGAGACCGGCTTTTTCTTCGCCTTCAACACCACAGTAGAATGGGATCATTGCAAGGTTTGCAGGATCCAAACCATAGGTTTCTGTAAGAGCTGAGTATTCCCAGTTGCCGTTCTGATAGAATACAGCCTGCTTGTTGCCGAATTCAGCTTCTGCATCGTATCCGCCGGTTGCAAGAGTAGCCTTGTCAACTGCTGCGTTGTTGATGTAAAGATCCCAGATATTCTTGAAGTTCTGAAGGTATGCGCCTGAGATTTCGGCAGGAGCTTCTGTCCAGCCGCCGGCATCTCTTGATTCATAGAACAGATCAACGTTTGCAAGATGTCCTGAGAATCTCCAGCTTGAGCTGTCATCCATGCCTGAAGATGTGAAAGCATCGAATCCGAGTTCTGCTGCACGAGCGTGGATGTCTTCGACAACAGC
>JABUTA010000098.1 GCA_021443845.1 Parasporobacterium sp. | reverse complement strand
TTCTGGGCTATACCGGTAGCTTTGGTATATGCTCCCGCTTCCACATAATACCATTTTGTACTGGAGCCGTCCGCCTTCTGGGCTATACCGGTGGCTTTGGTATATACACCGTTCTGAACGTAGTACCATTTTGTGCTGGAACCGTCAGCCTTCTGGGCTATGCCGGTGGCTTCGGTATATACACCGTTCTGAACGTAGTACCATTTTGTGCCGGATCCATCCGCCTTCTGGGCTATGCCTGTAGCCTTTTTATATACTCCGTTATATACAAAGTACCAGGTGCTGTCGGAACCATCGGCCTTCTGGGCTATACCTGTGGCCTTTGTAAGGATTCCGTCCTTTACATAGTACCAGGTCTTGTCAGTTCCGAATACCATCCGGGTCAGGCCTGATGCCCTGGTGTAAATGCCGCTGCTGAAGTAGTATCCTGCTGTCTTGCCGTCTATAGTGCACTCTACGATACCGGTGATATCGGTATCCAGCACGCCTTTTAAGAAGTATCCCCACTTGTTGCCGTCAAAATTGACAACTTCGTTCACCTTTACGTACTTACCGCCTTTTACATAGAACATTCTGCCGGGATATACTCCGTCCAGCCTTTCAGCTATGGTAACAGTATTTTTATCATATTCTCCATTATTTACGTAATACCAGGAAGTGCTCGAACCGTCAGCCTTGACTGTAATTCCCGTTCTCCTGCTCAACACGCCGTTTTCAATGTAGTACCAGTTGGTTTTGGAGTCGATGGTGCCGTACACGATGCCTGTCATTTCTGTCTGAAGTTCGCCGTTTTCATACCAGCCCCATACGCCGCCTTTATTCGCAAAACCGTCCTGAGGCTTTCCGCAGTCCATGCATATGCCGTCTTTCGTATTAAGGTGTTCACATCCTATGTCGATTACTTTCTTATATGACAGTGTCATTTCGTTGAGGGTTCTGTGAACAGTTTCCGTGGAATGGAATATTACGTTATCTTCATTGTCATAACGGAATTTTTCAAGCACTACCAGCTGGCCTGAGATTTCATCAATGCCGGTATCCATTCCGCTTCCTTTTCCGGTCACAACAGAAGTAGAAGTCCAGTGCTCTATCATCCTGCCTTTCATATCATAGGTAAATCCCTCTGATTTGTTTTCAAAATCAGAAAGCTTATTTTCGACGCGGACCTTGTATCCTATCTTTTCTCCGACATAGTTCAAAACTTCAGTTATATATTGACTTTCCTGTGTTTCCGGATCGTTATCCCAATGGCTTTCCTCCGAAATCCTGTCTATCAACGTTCCGTCGGCTGCATAGGTCTCAGTAATTACATATACAACACCACTTTCAAGATAGTGCCTCATGATTATTACTTTCCCTGTAAAATTATCTGCCGAGTCATAATATTCAGTCTCTGTCGTGAAGCCGGTATATTCGGAAAAAAAGCTTTTGTCCACTGTTCTGTCAATCTGATTGCCGTACTGATCATAATTGACAGTGACATTCACATCATATACCCCTCCTTTCTCATTCTCGATCTGGCTGTATTCTCTTATCTGAGAACCGGTCTTAACTCCGTCTGCATCATAAAAAACATATGACCATGAGCCAACACCATAATAATCTGAAATAACAGTTCCCGTCAGATTGCCTTCGGCATCATAATTGCTGTAGGTGTAGGTATATGTATTAGGATCTCCATAAACACAATGTGTTTCGGAGCTGTATGCCATGTTGTCCAGAGTAACATAATATCTGTTTTGATCAAATGTAACTGCTTTGCCGTCTTCATAATGATATTTATAAACCACCTGCTCGACCTTATTGCCTGCAGCATCATAACAGGTATCTGTCTCGGATAATAAATGGCCTGCTGCATCAAATTCGTCATATCTGGCCCTTGTTCCCGTGTCCGTCGGGACTGCTGTTTCTTTAGCAGTTCCTGTCTTGACTCCGTTCTCAAAGAATTCATAATTTGTAAGGATTGCGGTTATATCGCCATTCTCATCGTATTTGCTGATGATTTCTTCTGTTCTGATGATAACATCGTCTTCTCCGTAAACCTGAACAAGCTTTTTATCCAGGCGTGGATCCGGGTATGAATAATCATATACATAATTTGTAAAATAATGGAGGCCATCCTCTAAATCATATGTACTGATAAGCTGGGTTCCTTCATACATTTCCTGATGCACATTAACAGGTGTACCGTCAGGTCCGGCCTCCGAACGGGTTATGGTTGCAAATCCATCTTCTTCAGTAATACTTTCTGTTTTGATCCATATTCCATTGTATTCAGAGTCAAGCATCGTTTCAGTTGTCTGCTGACCGATCTTGTCTCCGTTAACATTAAACACATCCTGTATTCTGACAACCAGGATATTACCAAGGCCGTCAAAATTCTGCGTTTCATCAAATGTTTCTGTCACATTTCCGTCTTTATCATAGACATATCCAATGTAATACGGAGCTTCGTAGATTTCCCCGCTGTCTGACATAAGATATCTAGTACCGAATACTGCTTCCAGCCTGCCCTCTGAATCATATGAATATTCCCAGGTCTGCCCGGTACCGTCAGAATTTACAAAGCAGATTGCTTTTCCTGATTCATCATATATTTCGTATGACTGGTTGTTGAACAGTCCGTAGCTTCCGGAGGATTTGTCATTAAAGTATATGGCCCATTTTCCGCTGAAAGCCTCATTGCCTTCACTTATGACCACATCCATCCACTGAAGCCTGCTGCCTGCATAGGTGAAGGTATTGCCTGCGGCTAAGGAACCGCTTACATTGCTGTTGAATGCATATGCTCCGATCTGTGAAAGACTTAATGGAAGTACACTTATATATATATATCCGGGCAGATCAAAAGCATGAGTGCCTATATATGTTATACCTTCATTGAGTATTACTTCACTTACGGGAAGTCCTGCCCAGGGCACTTCTTCTGCTGATGCATAGTCATACATGGCGCCGCTGCCTGTAATGGTCAGTGTATTATTCTCCACATCAAAAGACCATGTAAGGTCCTGACCGCAGGTTCCCGACGTTTCATCAGCTGACAGCTCCGCTGTTTCTTCCTCCGCGTTCTCTTCTGATGCTGTTTCTTCGGTTTCTGCTTCTTCGGAGGTTTCTTCCTCTGCAGGCTCTTCTGAGACGTCTTCTGCTGATGTGCAGTCTTCTGCCGGGATTTCTTTTGCCGCAGCGTCTTCCTCAGACTCCTCTGCCGCAGCTTCCGTCTGAACTTCAGAAGTCAGATCTTCTATGACTCCATCAGCTGCAGCTTCGCCCCCGGTCTGTTCCCCGGCCGCTTCATCTTCTGCTTCTGAATGCTCATCTGCAGAGATTTCTTCAATAAATTCATCATCTGTCAGCGTTGAGATTTCAGAGACTGCTTCAGCAGCAAGGCCCTGATCAGCCCGATTCTCTTCTCCGGCAAATGAAACTGTGAACACAGTTCCCGCTGCCAGCATGGCTGTGAGCAGTAAGGATATGATTCTTCCGATGTTTTTTTTCATAAACTGTCCTCTTTCCTGTTTCTTTTATCTTGTCCTGTTAATTACTTTCTGCATTTGTGTTTTTAATATACGTCGCATGATTGTTTTAAATTTAACACATTTACCGTTAATGTAAACATAAAATGAATATATTTATTTCCCTGTAAACCAGTAATTTATAATGGCTATTATTTCCCGCAGATACCAGGAGGGTATATCCTGAAGTTCCGGCATTACGCCGACAAAATGGATATTATCCATACCTGCTGCCTTTGCATACTCTTTGGCTCTGTAGCAGTGGAATGTGCTTGAGACTACCACATATGAATCATCCAGGGAATATCCGTTATCCTGTAATATTTTCGCTGTATTGATGAAGTTTTCAGCAGTAGTCATGCTTTTGTCTTCCAATATCAGCCTGTCAGGATCTATCCCGCAAAACTCCATAACAACAGCAAGAAATCCTGCTTCAGATACAACTTTCGCATTCTCTCCCCCTCCGCTGAGGATAACAGGCACATCCGGCATGCCATTTGCCAGCAGGAAGGCAACCGATACCCTGTCTGTCAGAATTCTGGAAATATTATTTTCGGAAACAGGGGCTCCCAATACTATTATGGCTTTTTCATCTCCGTCCGGATTATTGCCCGTATATACAACAGCCATAAATATACCCATAGCTGCTATCAGAACAAACAGACATCTCCATATAATCCTGACGGCTCTCAGGATTCCGTGAGCAAATATCTTCTGGCACCAGTCGAAGAATATACCGTAAAGCAGCAGACATATATTTATAAACAGCACCAGATACTCTGTGGGATTCATTCCCGGCTCTATCAAAGTGGCTGTATTATACACTGCCAGGGTCCCTGCAAGAAACAGTATTATGATCTGCTTCCCAGGGATAATCTTCAGTTTCTTCCTTTCTTCCATCTTGTATCCCGTACCGGCCTGTAATGTTATGTTTACAGTCCGGATTCTAAACCCTTCTTAATAATGTTCACACTGAATTCCCGTAAAAAATATGCAGCCCATTACTGAGCTGCATATTATTATATAATCAATATTCAGTTTTTACAAATACCTGTCAGCCGCCGATGCCCTGAGCCTGTGTTACGTCAGGAAGGGGCATGCCGATTTCATACTCTTCGAATGGAACCGCACCATAGCAGAATGCCAGTGCACCGAATAATGTTCCGTCTTCCATTCCGTGATAATCTTCCTGTTTAATTTCCTTAACTTCCTGCTTCATCTGCTCATAAAGTTCAAATGAAGGATCTATCTCTATGATCTGTGCAAGATATTCAACATAAGCATCCCACTTGCTTACTTCTGCTTCCGGAGCTGCAGGAGCATCACCTGATTCGCCGCCCTGTGCAGGAGCATCTGCTGAATCGCCGCCTGCCGGAGCGTCACCTGATTCGCCGCCTTCTGATTCGCCTTCCGCAGGTGCTGCATCTTCTGCTGATTCACCTTCAGACTCGCCTGAGCCTGATGCTTCTTCTACGTATTCAAGCTCTGAGAATGTGCCGTATACGCCTGCCGGAAGAACTTCCTCTGAAGGAACCACTGTGATGGTGCCGTCAGCATTTTCTGTAACTGCGCCGTATACTGAGCAGCCTTCTTCCACTGTCAGGCTGTTGAGGATACCTTCGCCTGCAACATTCCATACAGCACCGTTCTTCAGTGTAAGGTTGATCTGTCCGATTCCGTTGTAAGCAGGAGTGTTCATGATACGGCGTCCCAGATGGAAGTCATAGGTGTTTTCTGCTGTGCCTTCCATCGGTTCTCCTGTCTTGTTGAAGAACATCATGCCTTCAATCTGCTTGCCTTCTTCATCTACATGGTAACCGTAAGATGTTGATACAACGCCGTCCAGTGTGGCATTGTCAAGAGTTACATTTACAAGGGATGCATTCCAGGTTGAAAGAACGTTTGTTGTTCCGTCATATGCATCAGATGTATGTGCGTTATTTGAAGAACCTGTTGAGTTGAAGATGTCACCTGCAAGTTTTGAGTTTGCAATGGTAACTGTCTTTGTTGTGCCGTCTTTTTCAGATGCATTTTTGCTGTACTCTTCAAATGTCAGGTCAAGGATGTCCATTTCCATATCATTTGCGTCCGTACCTGTGTCATCTGTATCCATGAACTGGAACAGAACGCCGCTCCATGGATTCTGTCCGTAAATATTTACATTAACATCATCAAGAGTGATATCAACAGCACCCTTGGACATTACTGTATAAAGTGCATCAGAAACTTCGAAGTCTGAATGGCTCAGTACTGCTGTATAAGCATTGCCGTGGCTCATGAAGCCGATACGGTCAGATGCACCGTAGCCTCTCTGGGTTTCAGATTCTGTAAAGTCAAATGTTCCGCCTGTAAGGATAGCGATATAGTCAGGTGCTACGAATTTGCATCCGTAGAAGTTGTCATCGAATCCGTCACAGTAGGTTACATAACCTGTGCCTTCTGTTGTATCGTAGAATTTTACGCCGTAGTCTTCGCCGTTTACTTTTACTACTCCGTTGGCAGCTTCAGAGTCAGCCGGAACTATCTCACCGATAGCTGCAACTGTATCTGTAGCATTTAATGTACCGCTGCCTGAGTCTGTTGAAATAACTGCCCAGATGTCAGATACAACCAGAGAATCTGTAAAGCTTAATGTAGCATTGCCGTAGCAGATGGCTGCACGCATTGAGCCGTGAAGTCCTAATGCCATAGGTACGCACTGAAGCATAGGTGCTGACCAGTTGCAGGTAGCATTCGGATTAGAATAGTAATACTTTGTGCCTGAACCGAACATGCCGTCATAGCTTTCTGCATGACTGAAGACAACGCCTTTTTCGGCAATTTCTTCTTCTGTAAGCTCCTGATTGTCGGTAATTACGAATGTATCATACTGATACGGTGCGAAGTTGAATTCTGCAGCATTTTCCTTAGCGGATACTACTGTATTTGTTACATTGACAACTGAATTGCCACCTGCCCAGATACCGTCATGAAGAGGCCCGTCGGTAGTGACTTTTACGCCGTCAATGTCAGCTGTTGCTGAACCGGAAACGCTGATTACTGTTCCCCAGCCGCCGTTTGTACCGAAATCGTTGCCGCCCATACCTGATGAGTTAATGGTTACGCCGCTTATCTTAGTATTTGCGCCGGTTTCATTGTAAACGTAGATACCGCTGATATAGTCAGCATCGATATCGATCTGACCGCCGGTGATACCTTCGTCTGTAATCTCTGCACCCTTTACAGCTGCAGGAATTGACTTTTCCGGAACATATTTTCCGTCTTCAAATGTGACTGCTCCGGTGAAATAAAATGGTCCGAAGTTTGCGCTGTTCATTGACATCATGACT
>JABUTA010000097.1:9142-12853 GCA_021443845.1 Parasporobacterium sp. | reverse complement strand
CATCCGCAACTCGGTCATTTTCTTCGATAATTGAAATTTGCTTCTCCAAAACTACCGTGGCAGGCATTATTTCTCACCTTCCTGAAGTTGGCCGGCAACCATCTCCCGCAGCAGTACTTTTTTCTCATCACATTCTTACTCCACCCAGGCTGGCCGGCAACCATCTCCCGCAGCAGTACTTTTTTCCATCGGCCAATCTTACAATCCACAGCCAGCCAATAACCAACTCCCGCAGCGGTATTATTTTCTCAAGCCATTCCTCACCTGCCTGCCGGTTGTAAATTTACTGCCCTGCAGCATGGGAATTTTCATGAGCTCATCCAAATTTGTAAGAATCGCTCCATCACCGGAACTATCGAACTATCCAATAATTCCCTTCACCACCCGGATCAGGTTCAGTTGCTTATCAAGAATCAGGACTCCGCCCCGACAGCCTTTCTTCAGGCTGCCCGTGACATCACCCAGCCCTATGCTTCTTGCAGGATTCACCGCAGCCATTTTTACAGCATCTTCCAAAGGCACTCCGAAATTTACAGCATTTCTGAAACATTGGAACAGATTCACACAGCTTCCTGCCAGAGTCCCATCGGCGAGAGTTGCCCTCATGCCGGATTTGAATACTTCCTGTCCTCCCAGGTTATACTTTCCGTCAGGCATACCTGCGCATTCCAGAGAATCACTTATAAGTATAAGCCTGTCAGGCCCGAACATCTTATAAAGGCTTCTGAACATGGCAGGGTGAATATGTATGCCGTCACAGATAACTTCAGCAAACACATCGGAAGAATCAGCAGCCGCGCCGATAAGTCCGGGCTCTCTGTGATTAAAAGCAGACATGCCGTTGCAGATATGAGTCACATGGTCGCAGCCTTTTCCGAACGCCTTCATGCAGGTATCATAATCGGCTTCTGTGTGCCCCAGAGAAATATGAGGGGCAAGAGCGCAGCAGTGGGCACTTCCTTCATGGGAAACACCAATGTGGATGTTTCCTTCGTCGGGAGAATAATTAACAGCCGAGCCACCTGAAACTGCATCTATAAACTCCATAGCCCCTTCGGCTTCCGGTGCCAGAGTAACAAGCCTTATCAGACCGTTTGCTTTTTTCTGGAGCCTTTCAAACATTCCTACATCAGGAGCCTGTATGAACTGTGTATTCTGAGCGCCGCATTTCTTCAGGGAAATAAATGGGCCTTCCATATTTATCCCAAGTATATCAGCTGTCGGAGTTTTGCCGGATTCCTGCTTTTGATCCGCTTCCTGCTTTCGGAAGGATTCCTGCTTTTGACCGGCTGTTGGCTTTCGATCCGCTGCCTGCTTTCGATCCACCTCCTGCATTCGATCCGCTTCCTGCTTTCTATCCGTCTCCTGCATTCGATCCTTTTCCTGCTTTGAATCCGCTGCCTGCTTTTGGCCAGTTTCCGGATTACCTGCGACATATTCAGCCGCAGATGAATATACATCTGAAAGCTTTTCTTCATTGAATGTCATGGATGTAGGGCAGAATCCGGTGACACCCGCAGAATAAAGGTATGAGGACATCGCCCTGAGGCCGTCAGCATCCGCGGCACAGAAATCATGCCCCACGCATCCGTGGGTGTGAATATCTATAAGACCTGGAATTACATACATCCCTTCGGCATCGATTACAGAATTATCCGAATATTCAGTTGTGTGCGGATAGACATGAACGCAGAGATCACCCTGCTCGAATCCGGTATCTTCATTAAATACAAGTCCGTTTTTTATGATCATTGTTGAAAATCCTTTCCGTTCAGCCTCATCATATTAATATATTGTAATAATATACCCTGATATTAAGGAAATTCAAGGCATCATAAAAGCTGATGCCTCAGCGAAGAGGTTTTATGCATTGTTGTAATATGGCGACAATTTCATCAGGCTTTTCATGTTTTCAGGATGTTTTAAGTATCAGGTTTGGAATTGAAAGCCTTTGTTTAAAGTGATAGAATCTCCCATGCGACGCTGAAACTGAACATGCATCTTGCAGCGTGTTTCCCGGGACATCCGGCAGCGTTTCTGTGTAATCCGGATGCAAAGTCCGTTGCAATTCTGAAACGGACTACCCGCCGCCTGAAGGTTGTGGGTTTTCGACTTATATATAATACACATCGTAATAAATAATCTGAAAAGAAACGGAGAATAAAAATGGCAGAAAAGAAAAAAGACAATCTGAAAGATAAACTTTTCTATAAGCCCGGCAACGGATACGACCACCTTACCGAGGCGGAAGAAAAGAAGATGAACAAGTACTGTGAAGACTACAAGGATTTCCTTGATCACTGCAAGACTGAACGGCTCTGTGTGAATTACTGCATAGAGCTGGCCGAGAAAAAGGGCTTCAAGGAATATAAGTTCGGTCAGGAAATCAAGGCCGGGGATAAATTCTACTATAATAACAGGGGCAAGATGATCATGCTGGCAGTGGTTGGCACAGACAGTCTGGAAAAAGGAATCAACCTTACAGCAGCCCACACCGATGCACCCCGTCTGGATCTCAAGCCGAACCCGTTATATGAAGAGGCTGAGATCGCATACCTCAAGACTCATCACTACGGCGGAATAAGAAAATACCAGTGGGTGGCAAGACCCCTGGAAATCCACGGAGTGGTTGTTCTGGCAGACGGTTCTGAGGTTGCTGTAAATATCGGTGCCGACGAAGGTGATCCCCAGTTCATTATTGAAGATCTTCTTCCCCATCTGAAGAAACCAAGTGATGAAAGACCTCTTGATAAGGCAGTTCCGTCAGAACTTCTTAACGTTGTGGTAGGTTCACGTCCAATCGGCGGATCCGAAGAATCTGACAGAGTTAAGCTTGGCATCATGAAGCTTCTTAATGAAAAATACGGCATGGTTGAAGAAGACTTTATTTCCGCAGAGCTGGAAGTAGTTCCTGCAGGAAAGGCTCAGGACATAGGCCTGGACAGAAGCCTCATTGCTGCTTACGGTCACGACGACCGGGTATGCGCATATGCTGAAATGGCAGGTCTTTTCGATGCAAAGAAAGTAAAGAAGACTGGCGTATGTATTTTTGCGGACAAGGAAGAAATCGGTTCTGTTGGCGTAACCGGTATGATCAGTGAAGCTCTGGAATGGTTTGTAGGTGATATGTGCAAGTCTCAGGGAGTTGATATCCGTGACTGCTTCGCTCATTCATTCTGCGTAAGTGCCGATGTTACAGCTGCATATGACCCTAACTATTCTGAAGTATTTGAAGCCCGCAACGATTCCAAGATCAATCACGGTGTTGCATTCTGCAAATATACCGGCCACGGCGGAAAGGCAGGTGCTTCCGATGCATCAGCTGAAACCGTAGGCAAACTCAGAAAGCTCATGAATGACAACGGAGTTGTATGGCAGATGTCCCAGATGGGCAAGAATGAACAGGGCGGCGGCGGCACGGTTGCTCTGGACCTCGCAAACAGAAATATCGAGACCATCGATGCAGGTGTGCCGGTACTCAGCATGCATGCACCATTTGAAACAGTTGCCAAATTCGACTGCTACATGACATACAAGTGCATGAAGACAGTATTTGAGAAGGCGTGATAGGAACATCCGCATCGGTAATTTTTTCTCGCCTTGCCACCCAGCCAGGGAACGGCTTCAAGAAAATAGTACCGCTGCGGGAATTAGGTTTTCGACCACCTTCAGGAAGGTGAGAAATAATGCCTGTCACGGTAGTTTTGGAGA
>JABUTA010000097.1:1966-8848 GCA_021443845.1 Parasporobacterium sp. | reverse complement strand
TGTCCGGATTGCGCCGAATAAAATCGAAAACAACAAAAAACGGAGCTCACGCAAGCGTGGCTCCGTTTCCTTGTTGTTTTCGATTTTGCTCGGCTTAATTATCTACCAAACTGGCAGTCATTATTGCCTGATTCTGTGATCCACATTTCGAGCATGTTGATCGGGTCGTTGAAGTCTGCGATCCAGCCTTCACGTGCGAAGTCGAAGTTACCGTTCTTACGATCCTCAAGGAATACGTTCCAGTCTTCCTGCTGGATGGTCATGTTGATACCGATAGCTGCGAAGTCCTGCTGCATTGATTCTGCAACTGCTACGTGACCTGAAGATGTGTTTGTAAGGTATTCAATGTTGATAGGTGTTTCAGCTGAAAGCATGCCATCATTGAATACATAACCTGCTGATTCAAGTAATTCGATAGCCTTAGCTACTGTGCCTTCGTAATCATTGTTGATTGCGTATGGATCATAGTAACCTGTTTCGATATCTGTCTTGAATACGCCGCCGTTGCCGTCTGCCATACCTACAGGAATGTAAGCGTTAGCTGCGATCTGACCTGTCTGGCCTACGTTTTCGCAGATGTAATCTCTGTCGATAAGAAGTGAGAATGCTTCTCTCATAGCTGCTGCCTGCTCAACTGTCTTGCCTTCGAAAAGAGGGCTGCTGCAGTTGAATGCTGCGTAGTATGTTCCGAGAGCATCGATGATATGGAATTCAGGATTATCCTTTAATGAGGCGATTTCGTCTGTAGGAACAGAATCTGCGAAATCGATAGAACCATCGTTGTATGCTGCAAAGATAGCTGTATCATCTGCTGAAAGCATGAACTCGAGCTTGTTAATAGTAACCTTATCAGCATCATACCAGTTCGGGTTCTTTTCATATGTCATAGATGTGTCATGGCTCCATGCTGTACATACATATGCACCGTTTGACGGGAAGCCTGCTTCCTGGCACCATGCACCCGGAGCCTCTGCTGTAGCATGCTCTTCTACCCATGCCTTCTGTACAGGATAGAATGTCGGGAATGCCATAAGGTCTTCGATATATGCACAAGGAGCAGTAAGAACGAACTGAAGAGTAACATCATCAACTGCTGTTACATTGATGTCGCCTGCTTCATAGCCGTCGAATCCGTTGAACATGTAAGCATAGTCAGCTGCTGTTGCAGGAGACGCTGCTCTCTTCCATGAGTATTCGAAATCAGCTGCTGTAAGAGGTGTGCCGTCGCTCCAGAGAAGGCCTTCTCTGAGGGTTACAGTGTATGTAAGGCCGTCTTCTGATACCTCATAGCCTGTAGCACATGCAGGAACAGTCTTGTTCTCAGCATTGTATGTGTAAAGGCCTGAGAAAGTGTTGGCTGCCAGACATGCACCGTCTACTGAAGAGTTCAGAGCCGGATCAAGGTAATCAGGTTCTGAAGAAAGCTGCAGCTTCAGTGTGTCTGAGCCGTTAGACATTGTTGCATACATGAAGAACTTTGTCTGGAATGGATTGCAGAAGATTCCGTCTACATAGTCCTTCTGCAGGAAAATGTCATTGTAGTAGTACAGCGGGATAACGCAGTATGTAGCCATAAGAACATCTTCAGCTGCATGCATTAACTCTGTACGTTTTGCCATGTCTGTTTCTGACTTGATCTGAGCAACCATCTCATCGTACTGTCCCCAGTCAGCAACAGGATCAATGAGTGCTTCGCTTGCTGCAAATGCTGTAGTAGCTAATGAAAGCATCATAGCTGCAGCAATTACCAATGCAATTACTTTTTTCATGTTTTCCTCCTAATTGTTGTGGTACCATATCCCGCAGTCTGCAGGAATACTACCAAATGCATTAATACTTTACCCGATATTTATATCGGAAATAAGAACTTTTTTCAATACCCCTATTTATTCCAGCAGGCTGACATATGACCGTCTCCTCTGTCAGTAAGCGGCGGCATTTCCTTTGCACACTGATCTGTAGCATAACGGCAGCGGGTACGGAAAGGACATCCTGAAGGCATCTTCAGAGGACTGGGCACATCTCCCTCGAGAATGATCCTCTTGCGTTCCCTGGCGATCTTCGGATCCGGAATGGGAACCGCTGACATAAGGGACTGGGTATAAGGATGAAGAGGATTGTCTGATACTTCATCAGCATCACCCATCTCAACCATTCTTCCCAGGTACATTACAGCAATGTTCTTGGAAATGTGACGTACTACCAGAAGGTCATGGGCGATGAACAGGTACGCCACGCCCAGCTTCTCCTGAAGTTCCTCGAACATGTTGACCACCTGGGCCTGGATGGAAACGTCCAGAGCCGATACAGGCTCATCACATACTATGAATTCCGGTTCCACAGCCAGTGCACGGGCTATACCGATACGCTGTCTCTGTCCGCCTGAGAACTCGTGGGCATAACGGCGGGCATGTTCCGCATTCAGTCCTACTGTCTCCATGAGATGAAGTATCTTCTCACGGCGTTCCTTTTTACTGGAATACAGTTTGTGAACATCCAGAGGCTCACCGATGATATCCTCAACCGTCATACGGGGATCCAGTGATGAATAAGGATCCTGGAATACCATCTGCATTTTCTTGCGCATCTGGCGGATGTTCTTAGCTGTAACTTCTTCGCCTCTGAACTTGACAGTACCTGCTGTAGGGGTATACAGCCTTAATAAGGTACGGCCTACGGTAGTCTTGCCGCAGCCTGACTCACCAACAAGGCCCAGGGTTTCACCGGCATTGATGCTGAAGGATACATCATCAACAGCCTTGAGGGTCATTTTCTTGAAACCATCTGTAACCTTGAAATGCTCTTTCAGATGTTCCACTTCTACTAAAGGTCTTGTATTATCCATCAGTCTGCCCCTCCTTCCCCTTTAAGTATATCCGGGATTTCTCCGCCGAATTCTTCGGGAAGTTCTCCTGCTTCAACCATATTCTTTATATTCATCCAGCATGAAGCTCTGTGCTGGTCGTTGATCTTTATTTCCTGGGGTACTGCCTCAAGACATACCTTCATGCACTCATCACATCTTGCCGAAAAGGCACAGCCCTTTGGCATGTTCAGCATGTTGATAGGTGTACCGGCTATAGGAACCAGCTTCTTCTTCATGTTGTTGATACTTGGGATGGAACGAAGAAGACCTTTGGTATATTCATGCTTCGGATTGTAGAATATCTCGTCAGCGGTGCCTCTTTCGCATACACGTCCCCCGTACATTACTATGATATTATCACACATATCGGCGATAACGCCCAGGTCATGGGTAACCATGATGATGGCCATGCCCAGCTTCTTCTGCAGATCCTGCATAAGCTCCAGGATCTGGGCCTGGATGGTAACATCCAGAGCAGTGGTGGGCTCATCTGCGATAAGGACATCCGGTTCGCAGGCAAGAGCCATGGCGATCATAACACGCTGACGCATACCGCCTGAATGTTCGAAGGGATACTGTTTGAGACGTTTGGCAGGATCATTGATGCCTACCAGCTCCAGAAGCTCTATCGCCCTCTGCTTTATCTCATCACCCTTCTTGTCTGTATGGAGCCTGATGGCTTCGCACAGCTGGTTGCCTATGGTAAATACCGGGTTAAGAGATGTCATTGGATCCTGGAAAATGATGGAACAGCATTTTCCGCGGAAGCCGGACATCTGTTTTTCTGACCATTTTGTTATATCATCACCTTTGTATAATACCTTGCCGCTTTTGATATAACCGTTATTTGCAAGTATCTGCATAACAGAGTAGGCAGATACGCTCTTTCCTGATCCGGATTCACCAACGATGCCCAGAACTTCACCTCTGTCAACGTTGAATGAAATACCGTTTACTGCCTGTACCTCACCTGAGTCAGTCCTGAAGGAGGTATGCAGATCCTGAACACTTAATAATACTTCACTCATACCATTACCTCTTTAACTTAGGATCGAATGCATCACGAAGACCATCGCCTAATAAATTCAGACTTAAAACAATAAGACAGATGATTACAGCCGGGAATACCAGCTTGTACGGGTAGCTCTGGAGACCGCCACGGGCTGCATTGGCCAGAGATCCCAGGGAAGGCATAGGTGCCTGAACACCCAGACCTACGAAGCTCAGGTAGCTCTCTGTGAATATGGCCGACGGTATCTGAAGGGCTGTGGAAATAATGATTACCGACAGACAGTTGGGAAGCATGTGCTTCTTGATGATGCGGCCTCTCTTGGCCCCTATGGACTGAGCTGCCAGAATATATTCATTTTCCTTGATGGACAATATCTCCGCACGGATAAGACGGGCCATACCTACCCAGTAGAGGCATCCGAATACTATGAACAGGGATATCATATTGGTACCCAGGGATGCCAGTACCGATCCGCTCTTGAATACAAGTACCGACTGCAGAACTACCGACAGCAGGATGATTACCAGCATGTCGGGCAACGAGTATATGATATCGACTATTCGCATCATTATCATATCCACCTTGCCGCCGTAATAACCGGCAATACTTCCGTAGATAAGACCGATGATAAGAACTATGATGCTGGCAAAGAAACCGACTATCAGAGATACTCTTGTTCCGTATACGACACGGATGAAATAGTCACGGCACTGCTCGTCAGTACCGAATATATGCGGAAATCTCTGGCCGCCTTCTTCGATATATTTAAGCTCGTTCTTGCTGTATTCGAAGGGTGCCAGGTTCTTGGCAGTCTTGTCACGCTTGCCGTCAATGGAAAGCATTTCTTCGTATCCGTAAGGTACGATCATCGGAGCTACTATAATAGTACCTACGATAAGCACCAGTACAATGATACTTGCCACAGCCAGACCGTTCTTCATGAGTCTTCTCATACCATCCTTGAAGAAGGTGGTGCTTTCGCTCATAACCTCCTGCTGTCTCTTTTCGTCATCGGTAGCCTTTCCGAACTTCTGCAGGTTGAGCTGCAGACTGAAAGGAGCTTTCTTGGGCATGCCGTTTTCATCGTAATGTAACATGTTTTTTCTCCTTTCTTATTCGTATTTGATTCTCGGATCTACAACCTTGTAGAGAAGGTCACAGATGAGGTTGGCGACTACCATAAGGGTTGCCAGGAAAATGGTGGTAGCCATGATCATGGTGTAGTCACGGTTATTTATGGCACTTACAAACTTGCTGCCGATACCGCCGATGGTAAATACTGTTTCAACTACCATGGAACCGGTGATAATGTAGGCAATCTGAGGTCCTGCATATGTGATGACAGGAAGCAGAGAGTTTCTGAGGGCATGCTTGAAGATGATCTTACCCTTTGCCACACCCTTTGCCTTGGCGGTTCTGATATAGTCCTGTGAAAGCGCATCCAGCATACTGGTCTTGGAAAGACGTGTGGTGTAAGCCATAGGATATGCACACAGGGCTATGACAGGAAGCACGTAGTTGGAACTGTTGGCGCTCCATACCGGAACCCATCCCAGTTTGATGGAGAATACCAGCAGAAGGAGCGTAGCCAGAATGAAGCTGGGCACCGCCGTAAATAACGTGGAGAAGAATATGATGACCCGGTCAGGCCATTTATTCCTCATGAGAGCTGCCGTACTGCCCAGGACTATGCCCAATATCAGTGCAACAGCCATGGCCATTATACCTACCTTGCATGATATCGGGAATGATTCGCCTATGATAGCAGTAATCTCACGTCCGTTCTTCAGGCTGACACCGAAATCACCCTGAAGTATACCCTTCATGTAAAGACCAAACTGCACGATGATCGGTTTATCCAGATTATAACGTTCATTCAATGCCTGGATAGTAGCCGGATCCGCTGCTTTTTCTTTGTTGAAAGGACCGCCCGGTACTGCATTCATAAGGAAGAATGTGATGATACAGATAAGTAATACTGTTATGATAGCCAGTATTATTCGCTTAATAACATACTTTAACACTTTCCCACCCCTTTACGTTTTCTACTGATTGCATGTATACCCGGATATGGGGCATACAGCAACCCACAATATTCATTTATGATAATATAATAACAGTGATTGTGCAAGAAAAAATACACATGTATACATAGCCGGCATGTATATCACTGTTCTGAAGGGCTTCAGCACTACCTTGCTCAGGCTGACATTTTACCCTGTTATCTGCGAACATACGGCAATTGTGTGGTGCTGCAGACCAGGTGATGATAAAAAACAGAGGGTGCTGCAAAATGACATTTTCAGTCATTGGCAACACCCTCTGCTGATACACTTATCGTTTTCTGAGACTATAGCTTTAATTCACTCCCGAAACCCATCCTCTACATAGAATACAGCAAACGGAATACTATGTTTTTCGAAAATCATCTTGATTTCCCTGTTCAGCTTTCTTCGAGTGCTTCCGACTCTGTCCTCGTCACACCCCACGAGTACTGCCAGATCAAGACCTTTGTCTGTTATCTTGTTGATACCCATATAGATTGGACCCCACATAGCATCCGGAAGGCGTTTCTCCTTTTCAATAACAGCAAATTCTGACCTGAGAACAGCTTCCACTTTTTCAATCTCTACCGAAGCAGGAACCGTGTATGTAACCCATACACTGGAGCTGTATTTGGAAAGATTGGTAAGCTTGTTGATCATGCTGTTATTTATCGCGATGATCTCTCCTGATTTGTTGACGATCTGAATGGTTCGCATACCGATTTCCATGACAATTCCGTAACTGTCGTTGACCAGCACGATATCTCCCACCCGGATGGTGCCTTCAAATATAATGAATACACCTGCGATCAGGTCTCCGATAAGTTTCTGAGCTCCCAGACCTGCAACAAGACCCATAATTCCCAGTGCAGCAAGGATACTTTCTGCCTGTTCCTTTACATCCGGTTCTATTCTCGCATAAAGATTTGCTGTCTTAGCCATAACAAATCCTCCCAAAC
>JABUTA010000097.1:0-1800 GCA_021443845.1 Parasporobacterium sp. | reverse complement strand
TTGTGAACTACATCGGCAATTGAATTGCCGAGCATCTGATTTGCGGGGCTTCGCCCCGTAGATTCAGTGGTGCGTCCATAACACCTCTACTGCTGCCCGTTTGGGTTATACAGCTACTTTGATAATCTCTGTTTTTCTTAGTCCGGATACGGACACATCTTTATGAATGCCGGATACGGCAAAATACTTCCTCATGATGTTATATGCCCCTACTGCATCCGCATTAAACACTTCGTCTTTTACTACATAAAGCCCTCTGGTCTTTCGGTTGCCCTTCTGAGCACATTCCCTGGACACTTCGGCTGCATATGGTGAACACTGGCTGGTATAACTTTCCTCCTGCTTTACAAGCCTGATCCCCTTCAGTTTCAGTTTATACTCCAGCATCGCACAGATCTTTTCATAGGGAAGGCTATGCAGTTTCTGATTATTCTTCTTTCCAAGATCTGTTCCCTTGCGGATATTCCTGATATCCCCTATGATCACTGTCCGGATATCATTCTCTGCACAATAGTCTGTCAGACTCCTGGTTATCTTATGCAGATAATCCCTGACACTGTTACGCTTTTTGCCATACAGATCCAGCACATGTGTGGATGGTTTCGGATAACGGATTCCTTTTTTCGACTGTTGTGATGCCCACTGGGACTGCACTCTTGCGATCTCCTTATCATATTTCCTGCAGATGCTTAAGTAATTTCGTCCCATGATGAAGGATTTTCCACAACTGTCATAGCAGGTCATCAGATTATGAAGTCCAAGATCCACGGAAAGATAATGTCCGTTATCAGAATACATTTTTGGATCTTCAATCTCATATACGGCGATCAGTTCACATCTTCCATCTTTCGGAGGATATAGCTTCAGCTGCTTAATCCTGTCAGTGTCCTTAAAAATCCTGTTTTTAAGGAAAAGATAGTTGTCACTGATCTGATAAGCCTCCTTCATATATTCCTTCAGTTTCCGGGGAATGGAAAGCCTGACCTGTTCACTTCCACTTTCATGGCGGATGCCGTTCTGCATATAGGTAACAGCGATTTTGCTCTGCTTGAATCTTGGAGGTCTTGGATTCTCAATACCTCCCGTCTTTTTCAAGGCATAAAAAGACTTCCATGACTTATCCAGAAGTTTGCACACCTCCTGCGCAGTCTGGGATGGAAGGGATTTAAACCACACATTGTCCTTGTAGTGCGATTTCTGGTAATACCAGTCCGGATACTTCTCCATCCCTGATTCCTTATAGTGAATCCTCTCATAATTGCAGACATTCCAGAGTTTTGATGCTGCATAACACAGATGTCCGATGATATTTGATTCATTCTCATTCAGCCGGATCACCGTCTTTCGTGACAACAGCATGTTCTTTTCGCCTCCTTAATAAGATTTACTCTGATGTTCAATATATCTTCTGATGTTTTCCTCCGATACAGAACCGATTGTCTCCACATAATACGAATGATTCCAAAGCTGTCCCTTCCACAGTTTTTCGCGGAGTTCAGGGTAGTGTTCAAAAAGCTTCCTTCCGGTAATCCCCTTTAGATACTTCACAATAGCAGTCACCGAAAGCTTCGGTGGTGCTGATACGAAGCAATGGATGTGATCTCCTTCTCCAACCTCAAAAAGATGTACCGTAAAACCCTTATCGCTGGCAATTTCCTGAACCAGACTTTTAAGATACGTCTCAATTTCAGCCGTCAGAATCTTTCTTCTGTACTTCACAGACCACACCACATGGTAGTTGATATTATATACACAAGTCCTTGAATGTATAAGATTTTCTTTCATGCATATAGTATATCA
>JABUTA010000096.1 GCA_021443845.1 Parasporobacterium sp. | reverse complement strand
TTTTCATCTTCAATTGCCATGAAACGCAGCAGAATGTGAGGCATACCGAAATATCCCAGACCCCATGCCATAGTGGAAATAATGGTAATAAAGCCGTAAGATGATGATTCTCCGGTTGCTATATTTGCCATTCTTGTAAGACTGGTATATCCGTCTACAGTAGATGCAGTTTCCGAAACTGCGTTCCAGCCCCCTGCAAGGCTGATGCCGAATCCTACGATTACGAAAAGGGCAATGGTCATGATAATGCTCTGGATAAGGTCAGTTGTGGAAACCGCCATGAATCCGCCCAGTATGGTATATATAATGATTACGGCAGCTCCTATGAGCATACATGTCATGTAATCAAATCCGAAAAGGCTGTTGAAAAGCTTGCCTACTGCAGCAAACCCGGATGCCGTATAAGGAACAAAGAATATGATGATGACCAGTGCGGCAAAGCCGGACAGAATGTTTTTATCATCCTTGAATCGTTTTGAGAAAAATGCAGGAACAGTAAATGCGTCTATTTCTTCAGAATAAACTCTCAGCCTCTTAGCAACCAGCAGCCAGTTGAGATATGTGCCTATTGCAAGTCCAATGGCAGTCCATGTGGCATCTGCCAGACCTGTGAAATATGCGACTCCGGGAAGTCCCATTAAAAGCCATGAGCTCATATCACTGGCTTCAGCACTCATGGCCGAAACCAGAGGTCCCAGCTTACGTCCTCCCAGGTAAAATTCCTGTGCAGAGTTGCTGCTCTTCTTTGAGTAGAAAACTCCGATTACTACCATGCCTACCAGGTAAACGAACATTACCACGGCCATGATAATCTGCGATGTTGTCATAGTAAGATTTCCTCCCTTTGGAAATATAATTTGGGGATATCGGCCTTTCAGCCGCAAAATTTTCACTATGATACCATATTAACACATTAAAGTCAAAGTAAATTCCTTTTCAAATCATGACATATAATCATAAAGGACTGACCTGAAATATCAGATCAGTCCTTATATAATCATGTCCTCAGGACAGGCAGAATCCATATCCTGATATTGCCCTGCATCTTACGATACCGGACATTATGAAGGTCTGCATGCTGCTGATTATTCTTCAGGCATGCACATTTCCTTAATTTCACCTGTAACGTGAACAGGAGCTGCTGTAGCTGCCTGGATATCTTCCACAGTTACGCCCGGTGCAAGTTCTCTGAGTTCGAAACCTTTATCTGTGATTTCGATAACACCCATTTCTGTAACGATCATGTTAACAGCCTTAAGTCCTGTTGCAGGAAGAGAAATCTTTTCGAAAAGCTTTGGAGCACCCTTCTGTGTGTGCTGCATAGCAACGATAACCTTCTTTGCACCTGTGATAAGGTCCATAGCACCGCCCATACCCGGAGCCATCTTGCCCGGAATAATATGAGAGGCAATATTGCCTTCCTGATCTACCTGAAGTGCTCCGAGAACTGTCATATCAACATGTCCGCCACGGATAATGCCGAATGAAACTGCTGAATCGAAGAATGTAGCACCCGGATATACATTAACATTAACACCGCCTGAGTTAACAATATCTTTATCAATATCTGCTCCCTTGGCAACGCCTGCCATACCGATGATACCATTTTCTGACTGAAGGGAAATGTCGATTCCTTCAGGAACGTAGTTGGCAACCAAAGTAGGAAGACCTATACCTAAGTTAACTACATAACCATCCTGTAATTCCTGTGCAACACGATGAGCAATGATCTGTTTAACATCTGCCATTATTTGTCACCTCCTACTACGATATAATCAACGAAGATATAAGGAGTCATAACCATATCAGGATCAAGTTCTCCTACTTCAACGATTTTCTCAGCTTCTACGATAACTGTATCGGCTGCTGTAGCCATAAGAGTCTGGAAGTTCTTAGTTGTGCCTCTGTAATATACATTACCCTTCTTATCAACAACTGTTCCGCCAAGAACTGCAAAGTCAGCCTTAACAGGAGCCATTAATAAGTAGTCTTTGTCAGCAATGGTCATTTTCTGAAGAGTAAGCTCGCTGTCTTCGATTTCTGTGCCGACACCTGTAGGTGTAAGAACGCCGCCCAGTCCGTTGCCGCCTGCACGAACCATTTCAGCTAATGAGCCCTGAGGAATAAGGTTAACGATCATTTCGCCCTTATTCATCTGCTCAGCAACCTGCTTGTTTAAGCCGATGTGAGTTGCAATAAGTTTCTTAACGGAATGGTTCTTGATTAACTTGCCTGCTCCTGAAGGTCCTTTAACCTCTACACCGTTCTCATCAAATGCCGGTCCGAAACCGCCGTCGTTACAGATAACTGTAAGTTCCTTAACATCCTTCTCTACAAGGGCATCCATGATTCCTTCCGGAGCTCCGTTTGCCATGAAACCGCCTACCATAACTGATGATCCGTCATTGATCATAGCAGCAGCTTCCTTAGCTGTTATTATTTTATCTCTCATGATAAATAATCTTCCTTTCGGTTTATATATGATTATTTGAACATCTTGCAAGAACTGTTCAAATAAACCACAGGGATATTGCTATCCCTGTGGAAATCAATTCGTATATGAAATGATAATTATCTCTTAACGATGCAAGCCTGGCCCATACCGCCACCGATGCACAGTGTAGCAAGACCTGTCTTAGCATCTCTTCTCTTCATTTCATGAAGAAGAGTTACAAGGATACGAGCGCCTGATGCTCCAACAGGATGTCCGAGAGCAATAGCACCGCCGTTAACGTTAACCTTGTCCATATCGAACTCAAGGTCATGAGCAACTGCCAGTGACTGAGCTGCGAAAGCTTCGTTAGCTTCTACAAGATCGATATCCTTAATGGTCATACCGGCTTTATCAAGAGCTTTTCTTGAAGCAGGAACAGGACCAACGCCCATGATAGAAGGATCAACGCCGCCTGTAGCATAAGAAACAACTGTTGCAAGAGGAGTGATTCCCAGTTCATCAGCTTTTTCCTTGCTCATTACAACGAGTGCTGCTGCACCATCATTGATACCTGAAGCGTTAGCTGCAGTAACTGTACCGTCTTTCTTGAAAGCAGGTCTCAGCTTTGCAACCTTTTCCATAGAGTTGCCGCGTGAAAGGTGTTCGTCTCTTGCGAATACGATAGGATCGCCTTTTCTCTGCGGGATAACTACAGGAACGATTTCTTCGTCGAATACGCCGCCGTCAACAGCCTTCTCAGCTTTGTTCTGGCTTGATACTGCGAACTGATCCTGCATTTCTCTTGTGAGGTTCCACTGTTCAGCAACGTTTTCTGCTGTGATACCCATATGATAATCATTGAAAGCATCCCAGAGACCATCATTAACTGTAAGGTCGACCATTTTTGCATTGTTCATTCTGGCGCCCCAACGAGCTGAAGGAACAGCGTAAGGAGCTGCTGACATGTTTTCCATACCGCCGCAAACAACGATTTCAGCTTCGCCAGCTTTGATCTGGTTAGCAGCAAGTGCTACTGACTTAAGGCCTGAACCGCAAACGATGTTGATTGTCATAGCTGTACATTCAACAGGAAGACCAGCCTTGATTGAAGCCTGACGTGCAGGGTTCTGTCCGAGACCGCCTGCGATAACATTTCCGAAGATAACTTCATCAACCATTTCAGGTTTGATTCCGGCACGTTCAACAGCTGCCTTGATAACTGTAGCGCCGAGTTCTACTGCAGGTACATCTTTAAGTGTTCCACCAAATTTGCCGATAGCTGTACGGCAAGCGCTGGCGATTACGATTTCTTTCATTATTAGTTTTCCTCCTGAAATTCCGGCATAAACTGCCGGATTTATCTTTTTTGTTCCGGATAAACTCCGGGTTGTAACAATGTGCAAGCACAGCTGTATTTTCATACACCTGTGCCTGCATAAAATTCAGATCAGTTAAAATCAGATTTTAACACCCTTGAATCCTGTTGCCGGGAATGGAGAGTTAAGGAAGATGTCTCTGTCTTCGCAGCCTGTTCCGCAGTATTTGTATGTTCTGTCAGGAACGTCGTTCAGATCGTCTTCGTCGATGTAAGCTACGCAACGAGCCATAGAGCCGTCACCCATGTACCAACGAAGTGGGAAGCAGTAGAACTGGAACTTCTTGTTAGAAACCTTATCAAGGTCGCCGCCAAGGTTTTCAACACCAACGATGCCATGTCCGAGCAATTCCTTATGGCATGGTTCCCATGTTCCCCAGATACCGAGCTCTTCGAGTTCACCGAATTTCTCATCGTATGCTTCCTGGCCATGGATTCTGATGTATTCCCATTTGTCGAATTCAGCGTATGCTTCTTCGCCATAGAGAGCCTTGAATTCTTCTGTGATCGGGTTGCCTGAAGCGCCGAGAAGGTTCATTCTTGTCATACCGTTGTTACCCATAGCTGTGTGAAGCGGATGATCAAGTGCCTGAGAGTCCATAGCAACACATTTAACCTTCTTCTGTACAAACCACTTACCAGCATCGATACCTGTACCGCATGCATAGTGATAATATTCCTTTGTATCATCAAAGAGACGGTGCATACCTGTGTTAAGGCAGATTACCATTCCTTCAAGTTCACCTGAATCAGGATCGATTCCTGCACGACGGCAAGCATCTTCAAGATGTTCAGGCATGATGAGCTGCCACTTGTCAACATGGATTTCTAAGCAAACTGCTTTTCCTGTGTAAGCATCGATAGGCATTTCATGTGTATAACGAGCACGCTTGCCATCGAATTCTTTTTCCATAACGTGACGGGGAGCGTCGCAGTGTGTACCTGTGTGCATTGTGCAGCCTACATACTGTGTAAGAACGCCGCCCTTAGCCATTGAGTGCTTGCCCTCGATGAATGGCTTGTCAAAGTATGGCCAACGTGGAATTTCAGCGCTGAAAGGATGTGTTAAGTCAACATAAACCATGTTTCCCATTGTAGTGTACCTCCAATAATTAATTGATTTAAAATATAACGTTATAATTTAATAATTAAATTATTAAATATCTGATTATTTGCCGTAGATCATCTTGATAAGGTATTCATTAAGACCCTTGTTGATCTCAGCGATTTCTTCGTCTGTGTAAGAACAGAAGCCTTCACGCTTGCCGTCTTTAAGCTCAGCTTTAAATCCAAGCTTTCCTTCGCCGATCATTTCCTGAAGGATAGGCGATGGTTCGTGAGTATCTTCGATGTGCTTAAGAACGTAGTTGTGAATGTTATAAGTAAGCTGTGTACCAACCATATCTGAGTTTACGATAGGCGGAAGGTATGGAAGTCTCAGACCGAAGCTGTACTTAACTGCATCATCAACTGTCTTAGGATCGGCAATACCGTTTTCAACGATAGAAATTGCTTCTCTCCAGAGAGCGTGCTGCATTCTGTTGGCGATGAAGCCCGGAACGTCCTTCTTGCAGAGGCATGGCTTCTTGCCTGCTCTTTCAAGAGCGTCCATGGTAAGAGCTGCAACTTCATCAGATGTATCAGCTGTCTTAACAACTTCTACCAACGGGATAAGATGTCCCGGATTCCAGAAATGTGTACCTACTACACGCTCTTTGTGAACACACTTTGAAGCGATTTCTGTAGGACTCATAACTGAGGTATTTGTAGCATAGATACAGTCGTCACGTGTAAGACCTTCAAGCTCTGCAAAGAGATCCTGCTTTGTCTCCATAACTTCTGCAACACATTCAATGATAAGGTCAGCTTCTGCAAATTCTTTGCCCTTGTCCGGGAATACGAAAGAAATTCTGGAAAGTCTTTCTTCGATTTCCTGATCAGTGATAACACCCTTGTCACGAAGAAGCTCAAGCTGAGCTTTGATAACTTCAAGACATGGCTTTTCACGTCTGTTCCAAACTGTGATATTGAAATCAGGGCAGCTTGAGAAGCAGAGAGCGATCATGTTACCCATCATACCTGCACCGCAGATAACGACGTTTTTAACTTTGTCCATTGGTTTTGTTCTCCTATTTAAAAACAAATAAATTATCTCATGTAATCTCAATGAATTTCAGCATTAAGAATATATGCTAAAATCCGGTTGCTCCGTGCCTTCGGCACTCCCGCAACCTCAATGAATTTCAGCATTAAGAATATATGCTAAAATCCGGTTGCTCCGCACCTTCGGTGCTCCCGCAACCTCAATGCACTCACACTCCCGCACCTGCGGTGCTCCGTGTTCGTGCATTGCAATTCGTCAAGAAAGAACTGTTTGCCCTGCAAGCAGGCAACAGTTCTTTCTTTCCTCATTATTTTAGCATACCAGGTAGCCGCCTGAGCAGTCACAAGCTGCGCCTGTGATGTAGTTAGAAGCATCTGATGAAAGGAAGATGATGTATCCAACGAAATCTGATGGCTCAGCAAGACGTCCGATAGGCTCTCTTCTCATGAAGTTCTGGTAAACAGCTGTTGAAGGATCGAACATCCACTCTGTAAGCTCTGAACGGAATACTGTCGGGCAGATAGCGTTGATGTTGATGCCGTATTTAGCAGAAAGGTCACATGCTGCAGAAGCGATCATCATGTCTGCGCCGCCCTTAGATGTGCAGTAACCTGTGTAGCCTGCCATACCTCTCTTAGAACGCTGAGAAGTAACAACAACGATCTTGCCGCCCTTGCCTGAAGGAACGTTTTCAGCGCCGTCAAGCTGTGCAACGAACTGCTGAGAAACATACTTCATAACAATGTAAACTGACTTACAGTCTGCATCCATGATGTATGACCAATCAGCTACGCTCTGCTCTAAGATGTTCTGTGGCTTATTGAAGCCGTGAGCGATGAATAAGATGTCAATACGTCCGTATGTGTCAACAACTGCCTTGATGAGTGCCTGAACGTCTTCTTCCTTAGCAGGATCAGCTGCGAATGTTGCGCAGTCAATGCCTTCAGCCTTGAATTCTTCAGCCAGCTCATTAAGCTTGCCTGCATTACGTCCTGTCATGAAAACCTTAGCGCCAGCATAGCCGTAAGCCTTGGCACCAACNCCATAAGCCTTTGCAGCAACCTTACCGAGAGCACCTGTAGCGCCGGTAACTAAAGCAACTTTGCCTTCTACAGAATACATGTTCTGTACGAAGCTTTTCTGTAAATCAACCATTTTAAATTTCCTCCTCTTATTCCCGTCGTAACCCGGCGGGTAATACTAAATAATTATAACCGGGTAAAGGGCACACCTCTACCCGATAAAATCACCTAACTAATAATACACTCATTGATGTGAAAAATCAACTCGCCAAAACTTACAGAAAATACATTTATTGTTTGTATGAAAAAACATACATGATCAGATCTTTCTGCGGCGGGTGATCACCAGACATCCTGTAATGCTGAGCATAGCCATCAATGCTGCCAGAATCCATGGTGTCACATTGTTTTCATCTCCTGTTACCGGGATTATACCTGGCACAAAAGGTTGATCCGGAACTATCGGTCTGTCAGGTACTTCCGGTTCATCAGGGTAATCCGGATTATCAGGTTTGTCCGGAACATCAGGCTTGTCCGGAACATCAGGCTTGTCCGGGTCATCGGGAACATCCGGAACGTCCGGAACTTTCTTTTCCCAGTAAACAAGTCTGTTGCTGCCGCCGGCTTCATTAATGGTTGAATTCGTAAGTGTGAGTGTGCTTTCTCCAAATTCAAAGTTCTTCTCTTCATACCCATCCAGATCCGCTCTGTTTTCAGGGACTCCAAGATAATATGTGTCATTTCCTGCAGCAGAACCAAGCACATTCTCAGGAGCGCCTGCATAGATCAGGAAGTAATTATCCCCACCCGGTTTATTGATCGCGACGCGTTCCATAGGTGCATTAAAGTTTACAGTCAGAACCGGAACAAATCCGCCCAGTATATCAGTATCATGCGTTACGGTCTCATCAGAAATCTCAAGACGGTTTCCGTGGAGTGAATAGATTTCAGAAATGTCTTTTCCGTTGAAAATAAAGTTAACGCTGTTTTCAGAATTAATATCTACAATCTCTGTATCAGGATGTGCCAACACCAGATATTTCATATCGTTAAATGCCATGCCTGATGCGCTGATATTGCCCGCATTTATATATCCTTCTGCTGATACATCAAGGCTGCCCTGTACTTTAAGGTCCTTTATCGTCATATCTGTGCCAGATGTAAGA
>JABUTA010000095.1 GCA_021443845.1 Parasporobacterium sp. | reverse complement strand
CAGCAGGCAATCGGGTAAGCAGTGATCAGACGTGCAGTCAGCAGGCGATCAGGCAAGCAGTCATCAGGCGAGAACGGAAATCAGGTTCCCAGTTGTGAACCGGTTGCCGGGCAGCAATCAATAGCCCCGGGCATCGATCATTTCCTTAGTAAGGCTTCCCACTTCAAAGGTTTCTTCTTCAACATATGTATATTTGGAGGGAACCATGCCGGCTTCCATTTCCTCGATGAGAGCCTGAACTCGGGGACCGTGAAGAGGATTGCACTCCACATCAAAGTTAATACACCCCTCCAGCATCAGATTCAATGCCCGCCTGCCGGCATCGAAAGAGATAATGGTAATATCAGTGCCGGGATTTATCCCGGCATTTTCCAATGCTGTCAGGGCACCGAAGGCCATGTTGTCATTTTCGGTATAAATGACGTTGAAATCAATATTATTTTCCAGGATTTCTTCCATGAGCTCCTGACCCTTGGCCTGGGTAAAGTCACCGGTTTCCTGGAATACGATGGACCAGTCCTCATGATCCTCCAGGCTGTTCATGAGCATTTCTGTTCTGCCGATCTGGGCGGAAGAACCGATATTTCCCTGAAGGTGTACGATTTTCAGAGGACCTGTCAGGTTCTCACTCATCCAGGCCACAGCCTTCTCGCCCTCCCGGCGGAAGTCCGACCCAACCCAGCATTTGAACAGAGTCTTGTCCTCGGTTTCAATCATCCTGTCAACGATGATCACCGGAATGCCGGCGGCCTTGGCTTCGTTCAGCACAGTGTCCCAGCCGGTTTCGGTGGTAGGAGCCAGCACTATATAATCAACCCCCTGATTGATGAAGTTTCTGATGGCAGTGATCTGCCGTTCCTGCTTCTGCTGGGCATCGTCAATTATCAGCCTGTATCCGTTTTCCGGGGACAATGCTTCCGTCATGCTGAGAGTGTTGGCATTGCGCCAGTCGCTTTCGGCCCCTACCTGGGAAAATCCCACCACTATCAGATTCTCATCCTCCGCAGTATCAGCGGTTTTGCCTGCATTCCCGCATCCGGACAATACAGCTGCCGACAGGCAAGTTATTAACAGAAAGATGATTGCAGAAATCCTTTTCTTCATAGTGTTAATGCTCCGTTGTAATTTTATATTGCGATACCGCCTTCCGGCAGCCTGATGGTTACCGTGGTCCCTGCTCCCGGCTCACTTTCGAAGGCCAGGCCGTAACCCTCGCCGCAGTACAGTCTGATGCGGCGGTCCACATTCCGAAGGCCCATGCCCCGGCCGTTCAGCCGGTAATCACCGTTCTGCAGCAGCTCTATCTGCCCGGGAGTCATGCCGGCGCCGTTATCCTTAACCTTAAGGAGCAGCATGCCGTCCTTTCTCTCGCCGGTGATGGCAATGAATCCCCGTCCCCGGCGGTTTTTTATCCCGTGGTACAGGGCATTTTCGATAATAGGCTGGAGAATGAGCTTCGGCACCATGCAGTCCTGATACTCCTCGGGGATATCGATGGAATAGGTCATAATGTCACTGTATCTTATCTGCTGGATCTCCAGATAGCTGGTACCCTGGGCAATCTCCGCACTGAGGGAGATGATATCCAGTCCGGAATTCAGGGAGTTCCGGAAGAAGGTTGAAAGGCTGGTAACCATGTTGACTACATCCTCGCTCCGCTCGGATTCTGCCAGAATGGCAATGGAGTCCAGAGTATTGTATAGAAAATGGGGATTGATCTGGGCCTGCAGCAGATCCAGCTCCGCCTGATGCAAAGACCGCTGGTCTTCTTTCTGCTTGTCCATAAGAACATCGATACGGTCCGCCATCTTATCCAGGTTCATGTCCAGGGTACGGATCTCATCGTACACAGTTGTAATAGGCTCTCCTGCCAGATTGCCGTCTCCGAATTTCTGCGCTTTGGCGGAAAGATCCCCGATGGAGCCGGTGAGCCTTCTGGTAAACCGGAAAGAGTATATCATGAGAATGGCGCACATTAATGCAAATGCGGCTGCTATGATGACCGTTATGATGATATTCTGGTTATTTATCAGTTCACTGAGTCTGGCCAGTTCCCGGACTTCGTCACCGATGTACTGGTGCATGTACTGTTCTATCAGGATAGTAAGACCGGTCTCACCCCGGATGTTTCTCTCCAGAAGATTCATTCTTTCGTCATAGGACTCGGTTTCGGCAATCTCCACCATGTACTGCCTCAGATTGCTGCACATATCCAGCATGCTCTTAACGCGCCAACGGTTATCCGGCAGGGAAGTGGTCTCAGCCAGTCTCTGGAGGACCTCCTCGGCGGTGTCCAGCTCGGACATGGGAAGTGTGGACACGGATTCAGGTGTACGGGGCTGGATAACGTGATTGTACATTTCCAGATCCAGGGTGTTTTTGAATTCCTTATTGAAGTCTGCAGCAGTGTTGGCACACAGAAGGGACTGACTGTACTGTCCGTTTACGGATATGATCATAAAAAATGAAACAATAAGTATGACAGCCATACTTATGCCGACTATCAGAAGAAGTTTATTTATCTGTCCTTTGATGGTAACGATTTTCTTCATAATTGAATCAGACTCTCCCTGCAAAGCACCTGCGGACACTGAAGCTTCCCATATCTGAGAGCATAGCTTCCGGCCTTATGCTGCCGCAAATATTTTCACAGCTGTAATAATAACATATTTTCACTTCACGTAATATCAACTTCGGCAAATCTAAAAAAAATATCATTTTTCTAAAATATTTACATTTTTTGTACGAAAATAAATACAAACTCGAAAATGTTTACAGAAAACTCCGAAAGATAATTAATGTTTTATTGCGGGAACAGAGATTATAATTCAACCATGTTAAAGGCTTTGGGGCCGCATATTATTTTACAGGAGGTTTATTATGAAAAAAGTTATCACTTTAATTCTCGCTTGTGCAATGATCTTCACAATGCTCATGGGCACAACAGCAATGGCAGCAGACAAAATTTCTGTAGGTATCGTTAACAACCCGCCTTCAGAGTCAGGCTACCGTGAAGCAAACGTTAACGACTTCATCAGCGTTTTCTCAGAGGAAAATGGTTATGAAGCAAGCTTCTACTACAGCATCAAGAACGATGAGCAGTTATCAGCAGCCCGTCAGTTCATCACAGACGGCGTTGACTTCCTTCTTATCTCAGCAGCTGAGACAACAGGCTGGGATGCAGTTCTTAAGGATGCTCAGGATGCAGGTATCGGCGTATTCCTGTTCGACCGTATGCTTGACTGCGATCCTTCACTCTTCGAGGCAGCTGTAGTTTCTGACATGGCTCAGGAAGGCACAACAGCAGTTGAATGGCTTAAGTCTCTTGAACTTCCGGAATACAATGTAATCCACATCCAGGGCGCTATGGGCAGCGATGCTCAGCTGGGACGTACAGGCGCTCTTGACGCTGAATTCGAAGCAGGCACCATGAAGAAGGTTGCTCAGCAGACAGCTACATGGGATGAAGCAGAAGCTAAGAAGATCGTAGAAGCAGCTATCAACTCTAAAGAGCCTTTCAACGTAATCTACGCTGAAAACGACGGTATGGCTAAGGGTGCTGTAGCAGCTCTTGACGAAGCAGGTATTACCCACGGTGTTAACGGCGACGTTGTTATCATGGGATTTGACTGCAACAAGTGGGCTCTCAGAGAACTCCTTGCAGGCAACTGGAACTATGATGGACAGTGCAGCCCATTCCAGGCACAGGTAATCAGCGACATGATCCAGAAGCTGGTTGCAGGCGAAGCTATCGAAGGCTTAAATGAAAACAAGCAGATCATCTCTGTAGAAAAAGGTTTTGATGCAAAGACCATCACAGAAGAAGACATCGCTACATACGGCCTTGGCGAATAATCAGATCCGAAGAACAATTCTTTGTAAAGCTGAGAAACATACAACTATTCAGATATTTTCAAATAATAAGTTTGCACTATAATTAATAAAGGACGCGGTACGGAACACGTGAGATAATCCCGGTCTGTGCCGCGCCTTTTGTAAACACATTAAAAACAGGTTGAATCAATGACATCCGGGCTGAGACATTAACTAAGGGTTCAGCCTTCACACAGATGGGAGATGAGTGGATGGAAGAGAATATTGTTTTGACAATGCGGGGAATATATAAATCCTTCCCGGGTGTAAAAGCCCTGAGCAACGTGGATTTTACTCTTCGCAAGGGAGAAGTCCACGCACTTATGGGGGAAAACGGTGCAGGAAAATCTACTCTTATCAAAGTACTGACAGGAGTATATTCCAAAGATGTAGGTGAGATCAGGATAGACGGCATCAAAGAAGCCATCAATATCCATTCACCCCAGGCAGCACAGAATTACGGTATCAGTACCGTATATCAGGAAATAACACTTTGCCCGAACCTTACCGTAGCGGAAAACATGTATATCGGAAGGGGCAAAGGCTCAACGATCAAATGGAAGGAAATGGAAAAGAAAGCCGGGGAACTCCTTGACAATCTGGGAATTCCTGCCCGGCCGAAGCAGCAGTTAGGCAGCTGCTCCCTGGCAGTGCAGCAGATGGTTGCCATAGCCAGAGCAGTTGATACCGACTGTAAGGTGCTTATCCTGGACGAGCCTACTTCATCCCTTGATGACAATGAAGTCGAGATGCTTTTCAGGCTTATGAGAGACCTTAAGTCCAGAGGAGTAGGTATCATATTCGTTACCCACTTCCTGGAGCAGGTATATGAGATCAGCGACCGTATCACAGTTCTGAGAAACGGTCAGCTGGTGGGAGAATATGAAATAGAAAAGATGCCGCAGGTGGATCTGGTTGCAAAGATGATGGGTAAGGAGCTGGATGCTCTTAACGTTATCAAAAAAGACAGGACAGCAGAGACTGCAGCTGCGGATACATTATATGAGGCGGAGGAACTGTCAAGCTCCGATGCGAAGCCTTTTGACTTCCGTATTGCAAAGGGCGAGGTAAACGGTTTTACGGGACTTTTAGGTTCCGGTCGAAGCGAGAGCGTAAGAGCTATATTCGGCGCAGACCGGGTAACCGGCGGAACGGTAAAGGTAAACGGCAAGCCTGTAAAGATCACCAAGCCTATCCAGGCCATGAAGCAGGGCATCGCCTATCTGCCTGAAGACAGAAAGAGAGACGGTATCATCGCAGACCTTTCTGTAAGGGAAAATATCATCCTGGCGCTCCAGGTAATGAAGGGATTCTTCCATCCCCTGTCCAAAGCCCAGGCAGAAGCATTTGCAGATGAATATGTAAAGGCACTGGAGATCAAGACTGCCTCCACTGACACACCTATCAAATCCCTTTCAGGGGGCAATCAGCAGAAGGTTATTCTGGCAAGATGGCTTCTTACCCATCCGGATTACCTGATCCTGGATGAGCCTACCAGAGGTATCGACGTAGGTACCAAGACAGAGATCCAGAAGCTGGTGCTGAAGCTGGCAGAAGAAGGCATGAGCGTTACATTCATTTCATCTGAAATAGAAGAAATGCTGAGAACCTGCTCAAGGCTTATCGTCATGAGAGACAGATACATAGTAGGAGAGCTTACGGGAGATGAGCTGACCCAGAGCCATGTAATGAGAACAATAGCGGGAGGTGAGAAGTAAATGAAGATAAAAAAGAAATCTAATTTCTTCCAGAACAATTCCCAGCTGCTTATTCCTTTCATTGCACTGATACTGCTGGTACTGTTCAATCTTTTCAGGGACCCGTCATTCTTCTCCATTGAAATGGCCACCAACAACAGTGGATTCCCGGTACTTCAGGGCAACCTGATCAGTATCCTGAACGGTGCATCCGAGCTGGTTATCCTGTCAATGGGTATGACACTGGTTACCGCAGCATCCGGAGGACAGGATATTTCCGTAGGCGCCCTGGCTGCTATCGCCGGCAGTGTATTTGTAAAGATTATCAAAAGCGGCGAGATCAACGCAGGTTCGGTAATCCTCGGATTCATTCTGTGCTGCATAGTAGCCATGATATTCGGAGCGTTCAACGGCATGCTGGTTGCCTGCTTCAACATCCAGCCTATGATAGCCACATTGATCCTGTTCACCTGCGGACGTTCGGTTGCATACTGGATCAACGGCGGTGCAACACCGACATTTACAAGCGGACTTATCAATGCCATAGGAAGCTTCATTCCGGGAGTGCCCATTCCCACGCCGATCATCATAGTCGTGATCGTCGGAATAATATTTGCCCTGGTATTCAGATTCACCAACCTGAGCCTTTATGTACAGACTGTTGGTATCAACAAGGGGGCAGCAAGACTTAACGGTATCAATCCTACACTTATCAAGCTTTTGTCCTTCGTTATCCTGGGCATCTGCTGCGCGATAGCAGGAGTGATAAATGTAAGCCGTCTGAGCCTTATCAATCACGAAACCATCCTTATCAATATTGAAATGGACGCCATCCTGGCAGTTGCCATCGGAGGCAACGCATTAGGCGGCGGCAAGTTCAAGCTGGTGGGATCCATCCTGGGTGCGTATGCCATCCAGATGCTTACCACAACCCTTTATGCAATGAAGGTTCCTTCAACGGACATCAAGGCATACAAGGCTATCGTAATCATTATCCTTGTTGTTATAGGATCGCCGGTGGTTAAGGATGCCATTACAAAATCCCGTCTGAGAAGAGCCCAGCGAAAGCAGGCCATAGCCGGTGGAAAGGGGGCGGAATAATATGAAAAAGAGAAGAGAACCTATTTCCGATACCGCCCTTTTAATGACTATCACCATATGCATATTCTTCGGAATGTACATTCTGGCCATGCTGGTGTGGGGCGGCGGATTTTTAAAGCCTCAGATGCTTTTCGATATGCTGAATGAAAATGCATACCTGATCATTATCTCCATAGGTCTTACCATAGTAATGATCACAGGAAGCATCGATATTTCCGTAGGTGGTATCACAGCTCTGGTAGCCATGGTGGGGGTAATGACCCTGAACGGCAACTTCCCCTACACGGACACAAGCAATGGCGCCAAGGTGTTGCGCGCCGCGCGCGGCCACTGG
>JABUTA010000094.1 GCA_021443845.1 Parasporobacterium sp. | reverse complement strand
AGAACCGGTGTAAAGGACGAAGGCTTCAGCAGTTTCACAAATACATTACCGCTGTCGATTCCTGCAAGACTTAAGATCCAGGCGGTTACGGTGGTTCCGATGTTCGCACCCATTATCACAGGAATTGACTGTTTTAATGTCATAAGCCCGGAATTTACAAAGCCTACTACCATAACCGTTGTGGCAGACGAACTTTGGATAACTGCCGTGACCCCTAGTCCTGTCAGCAATCCTGCGCCTTTGCTTCCTGTCAGTCTTCCAAGCAGGCTGTTCAGTTTTCCTCCTGCACGGCGTTCAAGAGCCTGTCCCATGAGACTCATTCCAAACAGGAACAGACACAGGCCGCCGATCATCGTCAAAATATTAAAAACATCCATTTATTGCACTCACTTTCTCCGTTTATAGGAGAATTATAGCAAGGCAACGTAAAATACATTTTCTGACTGTGTAAAATCGTTGTAAAAAATAAAAACCCGGATTTCTCAAGGAAATTACCGGGTTACGGAAAGTTTTATTGCCGATCTGACATTTTACGCAAACAGATGTGAGATTTTTTTAAAAATCCTTTTTACCATGTTGTCTGTATCAGCCTCTTCAGCGATCATATCGCAATAATCATATCTTTCGCTTTTCCACCACTGAGGTGCGCTGGTTAATCTTTCTTCCGGAACGTATATTCTCATTGTTACTGCCTCCTGTATATTTATGTTTTCCTTTTGTTTTGACCGTTGTTATCTTAGCATATAAAAAAACTCTTTCTATAGGTTGCGAGTTGAAAACTTATAGGTTAAATTAGTGTTGACAGCACATATTTTACAGCATATTCAAAGATAGCCCACAGAGAAAAACATATGCCGAAAAAGGAGAATCGAACAAATGGCTTTTACAATAGAAGATATGATGGTAGCCTCCAGGGATAAATACCAGATGAAGCTGGCTTCGGGAAAAAACGGCTGGTCCAATTCGATCAGCTGGATCATTATGATAGAGGATCTGACTATTATCAACAACTTCTCCGGCAAGGAACTGGCTGTAACAACCGGTCTGGGCTTTCAGACGGAAGAAAGTCTGCTTCGGCTTACATGCAGTCTTGTGGATCGTAATGCGGCAGGCCTGATCATAAACACTGGCAAATATGTAATGGAAATTCCCGAATCAGTTAAGGATTATTGTGAAGAAAATGACTTTCCTCTGCTTTATGTGCCATGGAGCGTATACCTGGTTGATATGATCAAGGATCTCAGTGTGCGGGTGTTCCTGCAGGGTACAGCGGATGAGCAGATCTCAGAAGCCCTGATCCATGCAATAGAAAATCCGGAAGCACAGGATCTGTACACAAATGTGCTCCTGCCGGTATTTGACATTGACGGAACTTTTCAGGTGTTTTTGATCACCACAGAGAATCTGGACAAAATGGACACGGTGGAGCGAAGACGCTTCGGCTACCGTATCCAGATATACCTTAAAAATATCACTCATAATGCGCATTTTTTCTATTACAACGGGAATTTTGTTCTGATTATCAACGCGCTGGAAGCAGAGCTTTCTATGGAGATCATAAAAGATTTTATGGCAAAAGCCCGGAGGATCTCTACGCATACGCTGTATACGGGATGCGGGTCGCAGGTTCTGGATATCACGAATCTGTATCTCTCATACAGACGTGCGATGGCAGCTGTTTCCATGGCACAGGAGTGTGGAAATACACTTGTGTGCTTTGATGAAATGGGTGTTTACAGGCTCCTTTACTCCGTAAGTGACATTGATCTTCTTCAGCAGATATGTGATGAATGCCTTAAGCCTCTTATAAGCTATGATGAAAAACACAGTGCTGATTATGTTGAAACTCTGGAAATGTATCTGAAATACGGAGGCAGCATCCAGGCTGTATCGAGTTCTATGTTCACCCATAAGAATACGATTGCTTACCGGATAAAAAATATAAAGCAGCTCCTCGGATGTCCATTGGAAACATCCGAGGAAAGGCTGCCTTACCAGCTTGCATGTATGATCAGACATATGAAGGATATACAGACTTAAATTTTCCGTATAGATATAATGATAACTGCCGCCGGAAAAATATTTGACGATATCTGAATGTGAAAATATAATATTTTCTGGCGGCGAAATGTCAGAGATGAATCAACTTTTCAGCTTTTACATTAACTGAAATAACATTTATGTATAATTATAAATAACGATAAGGATTTTACAGCAATGAATATAAAGGAGTACCTGGACCGGCAGATATTGATCATGGATGGTGCCTTTGGCACCTATTTTGACCGGATAAACCCATCGGCCGGCTGCAGACCGGAGGCAGGAAATATACTCTTCCCTGATATGGTCAAGACTATTCACAAAGCTTATATAGAAAAGGGATCAGCACTTATACGGACCAATACATTTTCCGCTAATCACGGAACATTTGAGGAAGATGCAAAGCTTAAGGAAGTTATCCGCAGGGGCTGGGAACTTGCAGAAGATGCCGTGAAAGAGTCTGAAAAGACTGTATGGATTGCTGCAGATATCGGACCGGTTTCCGAAAATGTACTGGTGGACGAGCAGCTGGATGAATCGGCAGAATATTGCTTTATTGCGGATACTTTCCTGAATTTAGGGGCCAGGATATTCTGCTTCGAGACCTTCTCAAACTCAACAGCGGTACTGAACACGGCAGCACACATTAAGAAAGTATGTCCTGATGCGTTCATCATGCTTACTTATGCAGTTGACCGCACAGGATATACCAGCAGTGGCATCCACATCCAGCGCCTTTTAAGTGCAGCAGCTGATTCCGGTGTTATAGACAGCTGCGGATGCAACTGTCTGGTGGGTGTGGTCCACATGTGTGAGCTGCTCAAGAAAATACAGTTTCCGGAGAATTTATACATGCAGTTCCTTCCAAACAGCGGTTATCCCCATGTAGTCCGGGGAAGAGCTGAATATTCCGACAGTGCCCGCTATTTCGGTGAAAAGGCAGCTCTGCTTGCTCAGGCAGGAGCAAATCTTATCGGCGGATGCTGCGGTACAACTCCGGAGTATATAGATGAGATTGTAAAATCAGTGGGTGTATCTGCACCGGGGGAAAGGCAGTTTGATAAGGCACAGGATAACCGGGATGATGTTAACAGCATTGCAGTCAATCCCTTTATCGAGAAGCTGAGAAACGGACAGCAGGTCATTGCCGTGGAACTTGATCCGCCATTTGACCAGAAACCGGAGAAGCTGTTTGAGGGAGCTTTTGCGCTTAAGCGGGCAGGAGTTGATATTATGACCATTGCAGATTCACCCCTCGCAAAGCCCCGGGCAGATTCGGTCCTTCTGGCCAGCCGTATCCTGCAGATGACAGATCTGGATGTAATGCCCCACATTGCGTGCCGTGACAGAAACCGAATCAGTATGCGGTCGGTATTGCTGGGAGCCCATATAAACAATATCCGTAATCTGATGATTGTTACGGGAGACCCTGTCCTTCACGGTGACAGGAATCATACAAAGCCTGTTTTTGATTTTAATTCGATCCAGTTAATGCAGTACATAAGCGATATGAACCGGGAGCTGCTTCATAATGACAGATTCGCTTTCGGTGGTGCTATTAATCAGAATCATGCAAATCTTGAAGCAATGATCGCAAGACTTCAGAGAAAGATCGATGCAGGCGCTTCATGGTTTCTTACGCAGCCGATTTATTCGGACGAAGAGATTGAAAAGATAAGGATAATGAAATCCCGTCTTGATACAAAGATACTTTGCGGGATCATGCCTTTAGTCAGTTATAAGAATGCGGCATTCATCAAGCATGAAATGCCGGGAATAACCGTGCCGGATGAAGTACTTGAACGCTACAGTCCGGATATGACCAGAGAGCAGGCAGAAGCTGTTGCCATTGAGATATCACTGGAACTGATTGAAAAGCTGAATGGCATAGCAGACGGATTGTATTTTATGACACCGTTTAACAGAGTATCATTGATAACAACAATAATCGATAAGATTCCCAAATGACAGGAGATAATATGACAACCAGATGGTTAGATGAACTGATGAAGGACCGGCTGATATATCTGGACGGTGCCACCGGCAGCAATCTGCAGGCAGCAGGTATGCCCGCGGGCGTATGTCCCGAGCTTTGGATTTTGGAACACCCCGAGGTTCTGATAGATCTTCAGCAAAGGTTTGTGAACGCAGGAAGCCGGATTCTGTACGCACCAACCTTTTCCGCCAATCGAGTAAAATTAAAAAAATACGGTCTGGAGGATCAGACCCGGGAAATGAACAGGCGCCTTGTTGCCATTTCAAAAGAGGCCGCAAACGGACTTGCCTATGTTGCAGGCGATATGACAATGACCGGTGCCGGAGTTGAACCTCTGGGCACATTGACTGTGGATGAACTCCATGACATATATACTGAACAGGCATTGGCTCTTTATGAAGCCGGAGTGGACCTTTTCATTGTAGAGACAATGATGAGCCTTCAGGAGGCTAAGATATGTGTTCAGGCTATACATTCCGTATGTGACCTTCCGGTTTTTGTGACCATGACATTTGACGAATCAGGAAGAACACTGTACGGAACAGATCCGGCAACGGCAGTAGTTGCCCTTCAAAGCCTTGGGATCGACGCGGTGGGCATTAATTGTTCCGCAGGACCGGACCGTATGCATAAACTGATCAGAGAAATGAAAGAATATGCAAAGATTCCTCTGATTGCCAAGCCGAATGCGGGACTGCCTGTCCTTGTGGACGGAAAGACAAAATACGACATGGCTCCGGAGGAATTTGCAAAATGGACACGGAAACTGGTATTGGACGGTGCGAATATCATCGGCGGATGCTGCGGCTGTACGCCGGAGCATATCAGTGCGCTGGTTGAACAGACGAAGGACATTGAGCCACTGCCTGCAGCATGTAAATATCCAAGGACGCTGGCATCCGAAAGAAAGGTTCAGGTCATAAACCCTGACGGACCATTTGTCATAATCGGAGAGCGCATCAATCCAACCGGCAAAAGGCTGCTTCAGGAATCTTTGCTTGCCGGAGATATGGACATTGTACTGGAGATGGCCAAACAGCAGGAAGCTAAAGGAGCAGAAATTCTGGACGTGAATGTAGGCATGAACGGAGTGGATGAGAAGGCGGTAATGGTCAGGGCTATCCGGGAGATCTCTCTTGTAACGGATCTGCCGCTGTGCATCGACTCAAGCTATGTGGATGTCATAGAAGCTGCACTGAAAGTTTATCCGGGGCGTGCGCTTATCAATTCGGTTTCCCTTGAAAAGGAAAAGATAGAAAGACTTTTACCACTGGCAAAAAAGTATGGCGCTATGTTTATTCTGCTGCCGCTTTCTGAAGCTGGTCTGCCAAAAAACTTCGAAGAAAAGAAGGATAATATACATAAGATTCTTGAAAAGGCATTTGCTCTCGGCCTGACTGCGGATGATGTGATTGCGGATGGTCTTGTGGAGACAGTAGGCGCCAATCCGAATGCCGCACTTGAATTTTGCAGGACAGTCAGGTATTGCCATGACGAACTTGGGCTCTGTACCACAGGCGGACTTTCAAATGTGTCCTTTGGACTCCCGCAGCGTCCTGTGATCAACAGTGCATTTGCCACAATGGCAATTCAGGCAGGCCTTACAACTGCCATATTAAATCCTGAAAGCTCACAGCTGGTTGATACCTGTCTTGCAGGCGATCTGCTTAAGGGCAAGCCCGAAGCCAATACAAGATATATTTCACGCATGACACCACATACTGAGAAGATCGGCTCGGGTGCTGTCTACAAATGCGTGCTTGAAGGAAAACGCAGCAAAATAAAGGAAGCCATAGATGAACAGCTGTCAGCAGGCGTTTTACCTGAGCAGCTATTGGAAAATGAAATGATTTCCGCCATTAATGACGTAGGCACATTATTTGAGAAGCAACAGTACTTTCTTCCCCAGCTTATTGCCGGAGCGGAAACAATGCGCATAGGCATAGATTACCTTGAGCCCATGCTTTCGGCTGCATCCGACAGGGAAAATAAGGCAACTATAGTTATTGCTACAGTAGAGGGCGATATTCATGATATCGGTAAGAATCTGGTGGCAATGATGCTGAAAAACTACGGATATAATGTCATCGACCTTGGAATAGACCAGCCGGCTGAAGCCATTGTTGAGAAGGCAATGGAAACCCATGCGGAAATAATAGCATTGTCCGCTCTTATGACGACCACCATGCAGCGTATGCGTGATGTTGCAGCTCTCGTAAAGGAAAGAGGACTAAACGCCAGAGTGATCATCGGAGGCGCTGTAATTACCCAGTCCTATGCAGACGAGATCGGAGCCGACGGCTATTCAAAGGATGCGACGGAAGCCGTAAAGCTTGTACAGCGGCTGCTTGGAAGGTAAATGTTTATGACGGAAAAATAAAACGAGAGCAGGTCTCATTCATACCAGTCATACAAAATAAACGGGAGCTCCTGTAATCAGGAATTCCCGCTTATTTAAAAATGGATGTATATGCATCAACCACGAACCTTAAATAATAATTGCCTATCCGATAGCTACTCCGACATCTATCAATGGTTCATAATAAACATACAAAGTGATATCCAGATACAATGACTTATCTTTTGTTGTGGCAAACCAGCATTCAACAGCATTGCCGGGAATCGTCAAAGAAGTTCCCTCCTCTCTGCTGCCAAAGCCGCTGATCCAGGATGCATAATCAGTATCTGTTGTATTGTTTGCATAAAGCATCAGCAGATTCTGTTTTAAATCATCAAATGCATCCCTGTCACTCACATAATCCGGGTGAAGAATAGCCAGTGCAGCGGAAGATACCAGATAAAACAGATTCTGATCATCCTGGCTGCTGCCGCCGGTAATAACAAATGAAACTACCAGATCCTCTGAATTCAGGATATCTTTTGAGGGATCAAACGTATAATCACGCTGAAGTCCAAGATTTTGAGCATTTTCCAGATCACCCGAATTCAAAGCGGCAGAACTGGTTTCTGCTGCCTCACGAGCATTCTCAATGTCTGCCCGGACCTGTTCCTTCGGACA
>JABUTA010000093.1 GCA_021443845.1 Parasporobacterium sp. | reverse complement strand
AACATCTTCGGAAAAGAAGTGGCAGTTACTGAAATGCAGTCAGAAGCAGGCGCTGCAGGTGCCGTTCACGGTGCCCTTACAGCAGGTGCTCTTACCACAACATTTACTGCATCACAGGGTCTGCTTCTTATGATTCCCAACATGTACAAGATGGCAGGTGAAAGACTTCCTGCAGTTATCGATGTATCAGCAAGAGCCATTGCTTCACATGCTCTTTCTATCTTCGGTGACCATTCAGATATTTATGCCTGCCGCCAGACCGGTTTTGCAATGCTCTGTGCTTCAAGTGTACAGGAAGTAATGGATCTTACACCTGTTTCACACTGCTCAGCCATTAAGGGAAGAGTACCTTTCCTCAACTTCTTTGACGGATTCAGAACATCACACGAAATCCAGAAGATCGAAACCTGGGATTATGCAGACCTTAAGGACATGGTTGACATGGACGCAGTTAAGAAGTTCAAAGCAGAATCTCTTAACCCTAACAGAGCATGTCAGTTAGGTTCGGCACAGAATCCTGATATCTTCTTCCAGGTACGTGAAGCTTGCAATACCGTATATGATGAGCTTCCTGCAGTAGTTGAAGAGTATATGAATAAAGTAAACGAAAAGATCGGCACAAACTACGGTCTGTTCAATTACTACGGTGCTCCTGACGCAGAACATGTTATCATCGCAATGGGTTCTGTATGTGAGACAGCAGAAGAGGCAATCGATTTCCTTAATGCAAACGGCGGCAGGTTCGGTATCGTCAAGGTACGTCTTTACAGACCGTTCTCAGCTAAGCACCTTATCGATGCAATACCTGCATCTGTTAAGAAGATCAGCGTATTAGACAGAACAAAAGAGCCGGGAGCTCTCGGTGAGCCGTTATACCTTGATGTTGTTGCAGCTCTTCACGAATCACAGTTCAAGGATGTTCCTGTATTCTCAGGACGTTACGGCCTTGGCTCAAAGAACACCAATACAGCACATATCATTGCCGTATTCAATAACGAAGACAAGAAGAAATTCACCATCGGTATCAACGATGATGTTACAAATCTTTCTCTTGATACATCTTATCAGCCTGTTACTGCTCCGGAAGGAACAAAGTGCTGTAAGTTCTGGGGTCTCGGTGCAGACGGTACAGTAGGTGCCAATAAGAACTCCATCAAGATCATCGGTGACAACACTGATATGTATGCTCAGGCATATTTCGATTATGACTCAAAGAAGTCAGGCGGCGTAACAGTATCACACCTCCGTTTCGGTAAGACACCTATCAAGTCTACATACCTTATCAGCCAGGCTGATTTTGTAGCATGCCACAATCCTTCATATGTACGCAAGTACAACATGGTTCAGGATCTTAAGGACGGCGGTACATTCCTTCTGAACTGCGCATGGAATACAGAAGAGCTTTCAGAGCATCTTCCGGGCCAGGCCAAGAAATACATCGCCGATCACAACATCCAGCTTTACACCATCGACGGTATAAAGATCGGTAAGGAAATAGGTCTCGGCGGAAGAATCAATACTGTTCTTCAGTCAGCATTCTTCAAGCTTGCGGACATCATCCCTGCTGAAGATGCTTCAAGACTCATGAAGGAAGCAGCCAAGAAATCCTACGGCAGAAAAGGCGATGATATCGTCAACATGAACTATGCAGCTATCGATGCAGGCGCACAGCAGGTTGTCAAGGTTGAGGTTCCTGCAGACTGGGCAAATGCCGAATATGAAGACCTGGGTGTTGCTTACACAGAAGGCCGTAAGGAAGCTGTTGATTTCGTTAACAATATCCAGATCCCTGTATCTGCTCAGGAAGGAAATAACATTCCTGTATCAGCATTCAGGGATTATGTAATAGGCAATACACCTTCAGGTACATCTGCATATGAGAAGCGCGGTATCGCAGTTGACGTTCCTACATGGAATCCTGATACCTGTATCCAGTGTAATCAGTGTTCATATGTATGTCCTCATGCAGTAATCCGTCCTGTTATCATGACAGAGGATGAACTGGCTAAGGCACCTGCAGGCACAAAGGCAAAGGATGCAACAGGACTTCCGGGAATGAAGTTTGCCATGACAGTTTCCGTACTTGACTGTACAGGATGCGGATCATGCTCAAATGTATGTCCGGGCAACAAGAAGGCAGAAACACTTGTAATGAAGCCTCTTGAAACACAGCTTAAAGAGCAGGATGTATTTGCATACGGTCTGTCAGTAGATGAGAAGCCTGAAGTAGCTGCCAAGTTCAAAGAGTCAACAGTAAAGGGCAGCCAGTTCAAGCAGCCTCTCCTTGAGTTCTCAGGCGCATGCGCAGGCTGCGGTGAGACTCCTTATGCAAAACTCATGACACAGTTGTTCGGTGAGAGAGCATATATTGCCAATGCAACAGGATGTTCTTCAATCTGGGGCAACTCTTCACCTTCAACACCTTACACGGTAAACAAGAAGGGTCAGGGTCCTGCATGGTCCAACTCACTCTTCGAGGATGCCGCCGAATTCGGTTATGGTATGCTTCTTGCACAGAATGCTATCCGTGCATCCCTCAGGGACAAGGTAGAAGCACTTTCATGCTCAGCTGTAGATGATACACTTCTGGCAGCAGCCAAGGAATGGCTTGATACCTTCGAAGTTGGTTCCCTTAACGGTGCAGCAACCGATAAGCTCGTTGCCATCCTTGAGACAAAGGACTGTGATAAGGCAAGAGAAATCCTTGAGCAGAAGGAATACCTTGCAAAGAAGAGCCAGTGGATCTTAGGCGGCGACGGCTGGGGCTATGACATCGGTTTCGGCGGTCTGGATCATGTAATCGCTTCAGGCAAGGATATCAATATCCTCCTGTTCGATACAGAAGTATATTCAAATACAGGCGGACAGTCATCCAAGTCTACACCTACCGGTGCAACGGCACAGTTTGCAGCAGGCGGCAAGGAAGTTAAGAAGAAAGACCTTGCACAGATCGCAATGACCTACGGATATGTATATGTGGCACAGATTGCTATGGGTGCTGATATGAATCAGTGCATCAAGGCCTTTGCAGAAGCAGAAAGCTACAACGGACCTTCACTTATCATCGCTTATGCTCCTTGTATCAACCATGGTATCAAGGGAGGCATGAAGTCAGCTCAGTCTGAAGAGAAGAAGGCAGTAACATCAGGATACTGGCAGCTGCTCAGATATGACCCGAGACTTAAGGGCGAAGGCAGGAATCCGTTCATGCTTGATTCAAAGGATCCTTCAACAGAATTCGGTGATTTCCTCAGAGGCGAGGTAAGATACTCTGCACTTGAGAAGATGAATCCTGAAAAGGCAGCAAAACTGTTTGCAAAATCCGAAGAAGATGCAAAGGAAAGAATCGCTTACCTGAAGAAACTCGCTGAAATGGAGTAATCAGGCAGCAATAATCTGAAATATGCATAAATTCTGCGTCCCGGGGGAAATTATCCCTCCGGGACGCGATTTGATGATTACAGTATGGCCCTGTTTCATGGGCGTTTATATATATAAAAGGACAGTAAAGTGGTTATACTATTGATACTGCTGGTTCTTATCCTGATCATTGCAGCAAGAGTTATTTACGAATTACATAATCCGGAAATCCGCAGATATCTGTTTAAAACAGATAAGCTTTCACCCAATGACAAGATAAGAATAGCATTTATATCAGATCTTCATTCCAGAAAATACGGAAAAAACAATTGCAGGCTTGTTCAGATGATATCAAAGACCAGGCCTGATTTCATTGTGCTGGGAGGCGATATGATAACAGCTTCAGTGCTTGCAAATAAGGATGATAATACCATAGATGCACTGAACGGACTGACAAATATCGCACCTGTTTTTTACGTCCCCGGCAATCATGAAAAGAAACTCAGCCGCAGCAGCAAGCAGGCTGAGCGCTTCAGCGATTACATGTTTGAGCTGGAATGCATGGATGTATCGTATCTTAAGAATCAGAAAGCTGTCCTGACAGAGAAGATGTATATCTACGGGCTTGATATCGATACGTCCTATTACAAAAAAATAGGTCACAAACCAAGGTTCAGTACGGATATTCTGAGGAACAAGCTGGGAAAACCGGATCCAAAGGCATTTAATATCCTGGTTGCCCATACACCTGAATATTTTGATGCGTATACCTCAGCCGGTTATGATCTGGTACTGTGCGGACATTATCATGGGGGCATGGTCATTCTGCCGAAGGTGGGTCCTCTTATTTCTTCTGATCTGAAGTTCCGTCCTGAGCACAGCGGCGGAGCCTACAGGAAGCACGGGACTTCTGTTGTGGTATCCAGAGGAATAGGATCCCATACGGTAAATATCAGGCTGTTCAACAGGCCTGAAATAGTATTGATTGATATCAGGCAGGAAGGATAATATGGAAGTATCATTCCGACTGGAGTCTTTTGAAGGTCCGTTGGACCTTCTTCTGCATCTCATAGAGAAAAACAAAGTTGATATTTATGATATCCCCATTGCACTTATAACCGACCAGTACATGGATTATATTTCCAGGATGGGCCGGGATGCCGACACCATGAGCGAATTTCTGGTAATGGCGGCAACTCTTCTGGACATTAAGGCCAGGATGCTTCTGCCTGCAAAGGAGGAAGAGGGGACAGATGAAGAGGATCCCCGTGCCGAACTGGTACGCCAGCTTCTGGAATACAAGCTGTATAAATATATGTCAATGGAGCTTAAGGACAAGGCTGTAAGTGCTTCCAGATCCTTATACAGGGAGCCTGAGATACCGGAAGAGGTGCAGAATTACATTGCTCCGGTGGATCTTGATGTTTTTCTGGGGGGAGTTACCCTTACGAGGCTCAAGGAAGTATTTGACGACGTCATTAAAAGATCCCGGGAAAAGAGAAATGAAGAAGCCATCCGGTTCGGCCGCATAAAACGGGATGAGATATCTCTCCCGGATAAGCTTGAGTATATTAAAAAATACACCTCCCAACATAAGAAATTCAATTTCAGGACACTCATAGAGAAGCAGGTCACCCGTGATAATATTATTGTCACATTTCTGGCGATACTGGAACTGATGAAAAGCGGTATGCTGGTTGCTCTTCAGGAAGAAGGCAGCGGCGAGATAATTATGTATGCACCGGACTCAGCTCCCGAATTCACCGAAAGTATCGAAGAAGACCGCAGAGTACTGAAAAAAGCTCAGCGAATAGAAAAATCCATCAGGCAGGAGTAAATGCATTTGGACAGCATAAAGATAAAATCCATAATTGAATCCATACTTTTCACCATGGGGGAAGCAGTTGAAGCCGACAGACTGGCGGAAGTACTTGAGACTGACAAAAAGCATGTTAAAAAGATAATGGATGAAATGATATCCGAATATTCCGGGCAGGACAGGGGAATGCGGATAATAGAAATAGACGGTTCATATCAGATGTGCACCAGCCCGGGCACATATGATTATCTCATAAAGCTTGTGAAGATACCGAAGAACCACAAGCTGACGGATGTGCAGCTGGAAACATTATCTATCATTGCGTACAAGCAGCCGGTCACAAAGGTTGAGATAGAAAAAATACGGGGCGTACAGTCTGATCATGCGGTAAACAGGCTGGTTGAAGCTGGTCTCATAGAAGAAAAGGGCAGGCTGGAACAGCCGGGACGCCCTGTGCTTTTCGGCACCACGGAGGAATTTCTGAGAAGATTCGGCCTTAAAAATACAGAAGAGCTGCCGGACGTTAATGTCGAAAAAATAGAAGCATTCAAGATAGAGGCCGAGCAGGAACTGGGGTACATTAACGATGAGCCATCTGAGGGTACAGCCGGGGAAGCTGCATCAGTTTCAGTAAATAATACGGCAGGAGAATAAACTATCGTCATGAAGATTCTGGTTATCGGCGGAGGACCTGCCGGAATGATGGCTGCCATAGCAGCCGCGGACCGGGGTGCACAGGTCATCCTTGCGGAGAAAAATGATAAACTCGGAAAAAAACTCTATATTACCGGCAAGGGAAGATGCAATATTACAAATGCCTGCCCGGTGGAGGAGTTTTTTGACAATGTGCTCTCGAACCCCAGGTTTTTATACAGTGCGGTATATTCCTTTGATCAGGAGCAGCTGTGCGGTTTTTTAAGATCCGAAGGACTGGCAGTAAAAGAAGAAAGAGGACAGAGGATATTTCCTGAATCAGATAAGTCCTCAGATGTTATCAGAACCATGGAACGGGGACTGCGCAGAAGAAAAGTTGATATCAGGCTTAATACTGATATTTCGGACATTGTGCTTGATAAGGGCAGGTTTATCAAAGCTGCTGTTTCAGGCGGCGGTTTTATATATGCGGATAAGCTTGTAATAGCAACAGGAGGCCTGTCATACCGTTCTACAGGCTCTACCGGAGACGGTTACAGATTTGCAGAGACCGCAGGCCACAGCATAAGCCCCCTCATGCCATCCCTGGTTTCATTGAAGGTCAAAGAGGATTTTGTCAGGGAACTGGAGGGTCTGTCACTGAGAAATGTCAGTATTTCCATGAAGAAACACCGTGATTTCGGGGAAATGCTTTTTACAGGGGATGGCGTTTCAGGCCCCCTTATCCTTTCGGCGTCCGCAGCCCTATGCAGGGAGATAAATACCGAAAAAGAGGGTATTCCCATGTATATTGATCTGAAGCCGGCCCTCAGTGAGGAACAGCTGGACCAGAGAATATTAAGAGATTTTGAAGGCTCCAGAAATAAGGATTTCAAAAATTCGCTGGATGCTCTGCTTCCTGCAAAAATGATTCCCGTGATAGTGCGGGAAAGCCGCATCCCCGGCTCGAAAAAGGTTAATGAGATAAAAAGGGAAGAACGGAAAAATCTCGTGAGACTTATCAAAAATTTCACGGTTACTGTTGTGGGAACCGGAGGGTTTGAGCAGGCTGTCATAACCCGCGGGGGAGTCAATGTCAGGGAAATAGATCCCTCTGCAATGAAATCAAAAAAATCCGATAATATATATTTTGCCGGAGAAGTCATGGATGTGGACGCATATACAGGAGGCTTCAATCTCCAGATCGCCTGGTCCACAGGTTATCTGGCGGGTATATCGGCAGCTGAAAAAGGAGGATATTAATGAAACAGATAGCAATAGACGGACCTGCAGGAGCTGGAAAAAGCACCATTGCGAAGCGAGTAGCTGAAAAGCTCCAGTTTGTATATATCGATACAGGCGCCATGTACAGGACACTCGCCCTTGCATGCATTATAAACCATGTGGATATCGCTGATGAGATCAGAGTATCGGAGACCGCTGAGGCAGCAGATCTGGATATCCGTTATATAGACGGGGTCCAGCATATGTTCCTGGGTGATGAGGAAGTGAGCGGCCGCATACGGACTGAGGAAGTGAGCAAAGCCGCTTCCGACACATCAAAGTATCAGAGAGTCCGCACCAGGCTGGTGGCACTGCAGCAGGAACTCGCTGAAAAGTACAACGTGGTCATGGACGGAAGAGACATAGGAACAGTCGTACTTCCCGGTGCCGACCTTAAGATTTTCATGACAGCATCTGCAGATGTGCGGGCTGAAAGAAGGTTTAAGGAATATACCGGAAAAGGGATTTTATGCAGTCTTGAGGAAATAAAGAAGGATATAGCCTCCAGGGATTACAATGACAGCCACAGGGCTAATTCTCCTCTGAAAAAAGCTGAAGATGCATTTGAACTGGACACTTCATTCATGGACATAGAAGAGGTTACGGACAGGATACTTGAGTTATACGGGAAGTGCTGAACATGAAAGTGATACTGGCTGAAAGCGCAGGTTTCTGTTTCGGTGTCCGCCGGGCTGTGGACACAGTATATGAACAGACGGAAAGAGCATGCGGCGGCAGAAAAATATATACATACGGGCCCATAATACACAATGCCGAGGTGGTTAATGACCTGAAAGCCAAAGGTGTTGACTCTGTGGAAAGTATTGAAGATCTGGAGCGGATTCCGGGACAGATACTTGTCATAAGATCCCACGGAGTTGTACGGGAAGTGTACGAAAAAGCTGCTTCCCTGGGCATAGAAGTAATTGATGCCACCTGCCCTTTTGTGAAAAAAATACATGATATCGTGGACAGGGAGAGTGCCGAAGGCAGGCAGATAATAATAGTCGGAAACCGGGAACACCCTGAGGTCCGGGGCATCATCGGATGGGTCAACACAACTGCCATACCGGTGAACAGTGAGGAGGAAGCACGGGAAGCGGATATTCCTGCTGACAGGCCGGTGACAGTTGTGTCCCAGACAACTTTTAATACCAAGAAATTTAACAATATAGTTGAAATAATCAGGCAAAAAGGTTATATTATCAGAGTTATCAATACTATCTGTAATGCTACCCAGACCAGGCAGAAGGAAGCTGAAGAAATTGCCCGACAGG
>JABUTA010000092.1:23473-24894 GCA_021443845.1 Parasporobacterium sp. | reverse complement strand
GCCATGGCACTGTGCGAAAATACAGCTGTTCTTGTCGGATCATCACAGGAATCAGGGACCCTTAAGAATCCTCTGACCTATGAAAAGAGAAAAGAGTTTCTTTCGAAGGTATTTCCGGGGCTTGCGGTATATCCTCTTCCGGATATAGGTGTGGGTAATACCGGAAAATGGGGAGATTATGTTCTGGAAAATGCAGTAAATTACTGCGGATGCCTGCCGGACCTGGTAGTATCAGGTCATGAGTCCAGAAGGACATCCTGGATAAATGAGGAATGGAATATTGCGGAACTGTTTGTTCCGAAATTTATAGATATCTCAGCCACAGGGATGATAGAATTCATCATTAATGATGACAGAAAATCCTGGGAGGAGTATATAGAGCCGGCTCTGACGGATGAATATGATTATATCAGGAAACAGGTTGCCGCATCCAGAAACAACCTTGATACAAGAAGTATTTAAAAATCAACCGGCATACAGAGTGGCTCAGGAGGCACTGAAAGGAATAAAGTTATGTCTATGAAAATCGATCCTATTGTCATTTCTTTACTTGACACCGATCTATACAAGTTCAATATGGATCAGGTTATATTTCACAAGCACACTAATCTGACGGGGGAGTACAGATTCAAATGCAGGAACGAAAATGTTATCTTCACGCCGGAAATGCTGGAAGAGATAAATGAGCAGATTGACTATCTGTGTTCATTGAGGTTTACAAAGGAAGAACTGGAATATCTGAGATCCATCAGATTCATTCAGGATGACTACGTGGAGTTTCTGAGACTGTGGCATCCTATCAGGGATTATGTACATGCAGAGCTTTCCGACAGAGGGGAACTGACAGTGATAGTAAAAGGTCCCTTATTCTCTGCAATGCAGTTCGAGATATATCTGCTTGAGATCATTAATGAGGTGTATTTCAGGTTTAAATATGATTACGAGGAACTCCGGGATGAGGCAAAGCTCCGCCTTGAAGACAAGCTGACAAAGCTGAATAACGGAACCTACAATTTCAAGTTCGCAGAATTCGGCTGCAGACGGCGTTTCTCAAGGGAATGGCAGTCAGTTGTGATAAGGCGTCTGGCGGAAGAGACCAACAGCTGTGCAGGTACTTCATCGGTATACTTTGCAAAAAAATACAACCTTACCCCTATCGGAACCTATGCTCACGAGTATGTTCAGATGTACCAGGGCATAGACTCTATACCTCTGGCATATACTAACTACTATGCCATGAAGGACTGGTATACAGAATATAACGGTGATAACGGAACCGCACTTTCAGATACCCTGACAACGGATCTGTTCCTTAAGGATTTTACACGTTCCATGGTCAATAACTATGCCGGGGTGCGGCATGACAGCGGTGATCCCTATGAGTGGGGTGAGAAGATCATTGCCCATTATAAGAAATACGG
>JABUTA010000092.1:16184-23426 GCA_021443845.1 Parasporobacterium sp. | reverse complement strand
TTGATAAGGCAGAGCAGCTGTATCAGTACTTTAAGGACAGGGTTAAGGTTACATTCGGCATCGGAACCTTCCTGTCAAATGATACAGGCATTGACCCTCTGAATATAGTAATAAAACTGCAGTATGTTAACGGAAGGCCGGTTGCAAAGCTTTCCGATACACCTTCGAAGGCGATGTGCAGCGACCCTGATTACCTGGAATATCTTAAAAGATCAGTTGCCTTCAGACTGGAAAGGGAGAAGGACGTACAAAGATGAAAATATTGATAATAGGAGCCGGGGCCATAGGAGTTGCTCTCGGTGTAACAATGGCAGCCACGGGAGAGGAGATATCATTCCTTGCTTCTGAAAGAACGGGAAATGAGATAAGGAAAAACGGAATCCACAGAACAGGGCTTTTCGGAGATGCAGATATTTCTGCTGATAAAGTGAAGGTATATTCTGATTACAGTGAGCTGCCCACCGGTGAATTTGATTATGTATGTATCAGTATAAAAACCACGGTTAATGCCGAAACAGCTGCAGCTTTATGGAAAAGGAAAGACTGCCTGAAGGCAGGCGGCATCATAGTAATACTTCAGAACGGCTGGGGAAACGATCTGCCATATATAAAGTATTTTGATAAGTCCGTAGTATACAATGCCCGTGTCATCACAGGATTTCAGCGGACAGCCCCTAATATCAGCAATATTACGGTTCACACAGCCCCCATACTTATAGGATCCCTTCACGGATATCCGAAGGAAAAGGGAGAGGCTCTCTCTGCAGCCATCCGTAATGGCGGAATTCCTTCCGAGGTTACGGACGAGGTGGGCAAGGCTTTGTGGGCAAAAATGCTTTACAATACAACCCTTAATCCTCTGGGTGCCATATTGAAGGTTCCCTACGGCAAGCTCGCAGACTGCGAGGCTTCCGTAAATATAATGAACAGGCTGATTCATGAAACATTCAGTGTTATGAATGCTGCAGGCTATACCACCTTCTGGAATACACCTGAGGAATATATAGAGACATTTTACGGCAAACTGGTTCCCGATACCTATGCGCATCGTTCATCGACCTATCAGGATATTGAGAAGAAGAAGAAAACGGAAATAGAAACCCTTACGGGAACTGTGATCAGACTTGGGGAAGAGTATGGCATTGACACGCCGACCCACAGGATCATTTATGAGGAAATACTGTTCCTGGAGGCTCAGTTCTGAAATTACGTTAATATATTATTTTTTATTGAAAAATATACTGCGCTGATGTAGCATATCATCAGTTTAATTCGCGAAAGGAGACTTGAAATAATGAAAAAAGCAGATATCGACTGGGGCAGCCTGGGATTTGGCTACATGCCTGTGGGAAAGAGATATGTTGCAGATTATAAAGACGGTGCATGGAGTGAGGGATATCTTACAGAAGATACCAATGTAGTGATAAGTGAATGTGCAGGTGTTCTCCAGTATGCACAGACATGCTTCGAAGGCCTTAAAGCATATACCACATCTGACGGAAGAACAGTAACATTCCGTCCGGATCTCAATGCAGCCAGAATCAAGGATTCAGCAGAAAGACTGCGCATTCCTGTATTTCCTGAAGAAAAATTCATGGAAGCAGTTGATATGGTGGTAAAGGCCAATGAAGAATTTGTTCCTCCTTTCGGCTCAGGAGCAACACTTTACATCCGCCCTGTGCTCTTTGCAACAGGACCGGTCATCGGTGTTAAGCCTGCACAGGAATATCAGTTCCGTATGTTTGCTACTCCTGTAGGTCCTTATTTCAAGGGCGGTGTCAAGCCTCTTACTATCCGTGTATGCGATTACGACCGTGCTGCACCTCACGGAACAGGACATATCAAGGCAGGACTTAATTATGCCATGAGCCTCTATGCCATAGATGATGCTCATGAAAAAGGCTTTGATGAGAATATGTATCTTGATGCAGCCACCAGAACAAATGTTGAAGAGACCGGCGGAGCAAACTTCCTGTTCATCACTAAGGACAACAAGGTAGTTACTCCTAAGTCAGGCACTATACTTCCGTCTATCACACGTCGTTCACTGATGGTAGTTGCAAAAGAATATCTGGGACTGGAAGTGGAAGAAAGAGAAGTTCCCCTGTCAGAGGTTTCTGAAATGGCGGAAATAGGTCTGTGCGGAACAGCGGCAGTAATATCTCCTGTAGGAAGGATCTTTGATCACGGAAAGGAGATCTGTGTTCCGTCAGGTATGGACGGCATGGGACCTGTTACAAAGAAGCTTTACGATACACTTACAGGTATCCAGATGGGCGTTATTGAAGCTCCCGCAGGATGGATCCATGAAATAAAATAACGTTTCACACATATGTCTGTGAGAACCGCAGGTTTATGCCTGCGGTTCTTTTTAAGGGATATTGTAAAATGTATGTAAATAAAATTTGTATATTCTACCTAAAATTAAAGTTAATTTTAGGTAAAGGATGTATGATACCCCAGATACCGGGCGACAGGGGAGCAAAAAGTGGCTGTTGATAAATTTGAACGTATTGAAAAGAAATTCTGGATGACTTCCGGGCAGTTTGAGATGCTTGAAAAAGTTCTTGAAAAGCATATGACTGTAGATCAGTACGGATTATCGACCATAAGAAATATTTACTGTGATACAGATGATTATTACCTCATAAGAAAGTCCATTGAGCGCCCGAATTTCAAAGAAAAACTCAGAATAAGAAGCTATTCTGTTTTCAAAGACGATACAGAAGTATATGTTGAAATAAAAAGAAAGCTTAATGATATAGGGTACAAAAGAAGGATCAGGATTCCCTACGGTGATGCAGTCAGACTCCTGGAGGGGCGTGATATCAGTACAGGAAATATGCAGATCAGGGCTGAACTTGCAGAATTCATACGAAGATACAAGCCTGTGCAGAAGGTATACCTGACCTATGACAGGGTTGCCATGTTCGGCAAGGATGAACCGTCACTGAGGATTACCATGGACAGGAATATCAGGTGCAGTCTTTATCATGACGGGATGGATTTCAGTACCACCGGACGGACAGTACGTTCTGACAATTCTGATGTGCTCATGGAAATAAAAGCAAACGGAAGACTGCCTGAATGGCTGACAGCTGCCATGAGTGATCTGAAGATATATCAGGCTCCCTTTTCCAAGATCGGAACAGCTTTTACGGAAATCATTGCTCCGGAGCTGAAGCTGTCATAATGTTTTGTATATCTGACAGAAAGAAGGATAAAAAGTGATAGAAAGTATTTTTTCCACCCCGCCGACAGTGTTGCAGATAGTTATATGCCTGGGTGCAGGAATCGTTGCGGGTATATTGAATGCCCTGATATTTTCATTCCGGAGCAGAAGCTCATCATCCTTTGCCATTACCATGGCATTATGTCCTGCAGCCATGAGCATGGTAGTACTGGTGATCAACGGAAATCTGGGGGTTGCAGTTGCAGTTGCGGGAGGATTTGCACTGGTAAGATTCAGAAGCATTCCCGGAACGGGTAAGGAGATAATTGCCATATTCATAAACATGACTACCGGTGTAATACTGGGCATGGGATATGTATATATTGCAGCCCTGTTTTTTGCAGTGACAGCAGTGATCGTGCTGATTCTGTCTGCTGCAGGATTTGGTGAAAGGAAGCACGAAAAGTACCTGAAAATAACCATCCCTGAAGATTACGATTATGTAGGGCTTTTTGATGATATTTTTGAGAAGTACCATGCAAAGGCAGTTCTTGAACGCATAAAGACCACAAACATGGGCAGCCTTATAGATGTTACCTACAGGATCAATCTGGCTGAACCCACTGTGCCGAAGGAAATGCTTGATGAACTTCGTGCACGAAATGCCAATCTCAGCATAGTAGTGACCAATTCCGAATTGGCCAGACCTACCTTATAAATAAATAGTGCAAAACAGGATTCCGGGTGAGAGATCACCCGGAATCCTGTTTTATGGAAAAAGTATGTATCAGAATCCGGATTTTCTGCATAGACAGGAAGAGGAAACATTCTGAAATTCTGTAAAAATATGAGCCGGTGTATATGCATGAACCTGCATGGCCAGGGGGATATGAAGCATTGACAAGAAACCCCATGTAGTATAGTCTGAAAAAGAATTTTAATGATAAACTTGCTTAAGCAAATAAAAGAGGAGGCAAAAATGAAAGCAGCTTTTATTCCTGTAGGAGCCGGAGGACATATTCTGGCCAGCACACCAATGGTAACAGAACTTGTTAAAAAGGGCGTTGATGTTATATATTTTGCACCTGAAAACCAGAAGGTGAGAGTGGATGCAACAGGAGCCAGATGGTTCAATATGCATATGGATCCGGCAGCAGGTCTGCTTCCGGGAGAAGATTTCCTGGCATGTATTCCTCTGGTATTCCTTACCCAGGCAAAGGATTGTATTGATGACATCCTTCCGGTTCTGGAAGAAGAAAAACCGGATCTCCTGATAGTTGACCAGCTGGCAATTGCGGGACGTCTGGCATCTTCGAAGCTGGGAATTCCCATGATCATGTTCCATTCTACATATGTTGCAAATGATAAGTGGTCTATCAGCCGCTTCTGGCCGGAATATCCGGATACCAATCCCGCCCGTATGCAGGCAAAGGCACTTGCTGAAGAATTTACTGAAAAATACGGTATCGAGCATCTTGATGTATTTAAGATATTTGAAGGACATGCAGACTTTAATATCGTTACTCTTGCAAGGAGCTTCCAGCCGGCAGGAGAGTCATTTGGTGATGATTACTTCTTTGCAGGAGCCCAGATCGCTAAACGCGGCGGCGACAGTGCGTGGGAAGCGCCCACAAACGGCAAGCCTCTTCTGTATACATCTCTGGGAAGTCTCTTTAACAACTGGCCTGAATTCTATGAGATGCTGTTCCCTGTAGTTAAGGATATGGATATTAACGTTCTTTGCTCACTGGGGAACGTACTTAAGCCTGAAGACCTGGGTGAAATACCTGCAAATGTTCAGATGATGGCATTTACACCGCAGCTGGAGGTTCTCAGCAAATGTGATTTCTTCCTGACCCATGCAGGTGTAGGAAGTGTTATGGAAGCCCTTCATTTCGGCGTTCCGTGTATGTGCATTCCTCAGATGGATGAGCAGATAATGACAGCTGCCCGTATGGTGGAACTGGGTGTTGCATCTGCATCACTTCTTAAGGAACAGGTAACTGAAGACACACTTCGTGAAGCTATCACCAAGCTGCTGAACGATAAGAGCTTTGTGGAAAATGCAAAGGTAATAGCCGATGAGATGGAAGCAGCAGGAGGAGCACCTGCAGCAGCTGATAAAGTTATTGAATATATGAAAGCTCATTGCCTGAAATAAATAACTGATACAGGGGGAAGGTATTTATGAAGATATTATTTGCAACCAGTGAATGTGCGCCGTTTTCCAAATCAGGTGGACTTGCAGACGTAGCATATTCTCTGCCTCCTGCACTTAAGGCGGGAGGAGACGATGTGGAGATCGTAACTCCATACTATAAATGTGCAAAAGACCGCTTCGGGGATAAGATAGAGCACGTCCGCAATTTTGATGTGGAATTTACAGGATATACCCGTACCGTAGGACTTTTCAAAGGAGATAACTGCGGTGTAACGGTATGGTTCGTGGACTATACTGATTTCTATGGCAGGGATAAGCTCTACGGATATGGGGATGACCCATATCGTTTCGGATTTTTCAGCAGGTGCATCCTGGTTCTTCTTGAACAGAAGATACTGACCACAGATATACTTCACTGTAATGACTGGGAGACAGCCCCTGTCATGATGTATCTGGCTGACAGCAGAAAGTATTTCCAGCATCTGGAACGAATCAAAACTGTTTATACTATCCATAACATGGCATATCAGGGACAGTATGCAAGATCCGAAATGTATTCTACATTCGGCCTCGGAAATGACTGGTATGACGCTGCCCTGAGATATAACTACGAAGGCCGTGAAGATATGAACCTTATGAAGGGTGCCATGCTTCTTGCCGATGCGGTTTCCACAGTATCACCGAATTATGCAAGGGAACTCCACTATCCTGAATACGGCCATGGTCTGCAGGGTGTAGTAGATATGGTTGAGGGAAAGCTTTACGGTATTTTAAACGGTCTTGACATGGATCTTTACAATCCTCAGAAGGATACCAGGATAGTGGCTAACTTCAGCCCGGAAGACCTTACCGGCAAATGGATATGCAAGAGACATATCCAGGAAAAATTCGGTCTGCTGCAGGAGTATGAATGGCCTCTGCTTTCCGTAGTTGCAAGACTGACAGAACAGAAGGGAATTGAGATCATAAAGGAAGCACTGCCGGGTCTTATGGACTTGGGTATACAGCTGATAGTATTCGGTCAGGGAAGCCAGGAGTATGTTGACTATTTCAATGAAATGGTAAAACGCTATCCGGGACAGCTGGGATTCTCAGACAATTATAATGACCAGGTGGCAAGTGAGATATTTGCAGGATCAGACTTCTATCTGATGCCTTCACGGTTTGAGCCCTGTGGTCTCAGCCAGATGATGGCCATGAGATACGGAACTGTTCCTATCGTACGTGAAACCGGAGGTCTTAAGGATTCTGTTAGACCATACAGTGATTTCGACGGAATAGGTGACGGATTCTCATTCAGTGAATATACATCAAAGGCACTTTACCTCACAATCTATCAGGCAATACGTCTTTATTTCGCAGATCATAACAAGTTCAACGAACTCAGGTGCCGATGCATGAAGAAGGATTTTTCATGGACCAAGAGTGCAGGACAGTATGACGTCATGTATGGTGAGATATTCGGAGGGGAAATTGAGGTTGACAGCAGCCTTACATTTGAGGAGGCATTTGCCCAGCTTTCAAAGGCTTATAAGGAAATCGATGAAGCTAACCGTGCAAACTTCCCTGAGGTAGTAAGAGATGACTACAGGCGTGCTGTTGAGATCAGTATCGTAGGTCCGGGCGCAGGAAAACTGTTCATGATATTTACCGGAAAGGAATTCCGGATCGAACCTTACGAGTATCAGAATGCAGATGCTTATGTGGAATGTGATTTTGAAAGCCTCATGAGGATGCTCCGCAGGGAGACTACCTTCGGCAAGCTCTACTTAAGCGGACAGCTGAAGATTTCAGGCAATCTGGCTCAGGCCTTTGAACTGAAGAATCTGCTGGCAAAGAAAGAATCCTGGGATTATGAAGGATGATAATTAATCTGTTCGGAGACTCCGGCCGGTGACAGCTGTCACCG
>JABUTA010000092.1:14870-16107 GCA_021443845.1 Parasporobacterium sp. | reverse complement strand
GCAGGGTACTGAGGGTAATCTTTCTTGATCTGCTCGGTAGACTTGAACAGGAAACCTGCCTTGCTGGCTTCGATCATACCCAGGTCGTTAAAGCTGTCCCCGCTGGCAATGGTTTCGAATCCTATGGACTGGAGAGCCTTTACTGTGGAAAGCTTGGATTTCTCAACTCTCATTCTGTAGCCTGTAACCTCTCCGTTGTCTGCGACCTCCAGTGTGTTGCAGAATATGGTGGGATAACCCAGCTTTTTCATCAAAGGACCGGCAAACTGTGTGAAGGTATCACTCAGGATAATGACCTGTGTGATGGAACGGAGTTCATCAAGAAATTCCTTTGCGCCATCCATGGGTTCTATCTTTTCGATGGTTTCCTGAATCTCCTTAAGTCCCAGCCTGTGTTCCTTCAGTATGCCGATTCTGTATTTCATAAGCTTGTCATAATCAGGCTCATCTCTTGTGGTCCTCCTGAGTTCAGGGATGCCTGTAGCGTCTGCAAAGGCAATCCAGATTTCAGGCACCAGCACACCTTCCATGTCAAGACATACAACATTCATGTCACTCATTTTTTGTTCTCCTTCGTTTTCCCGTATATGTGAAATTTTCACAACCTGATAAGTTTAGTTTGATTTGACCGAAAGGTCAACATAAATGTTGAGAATGATCGTAATTTTCATAAAGCATATTTTGAAAATTTAATAAAAGTACACTCGAATCGTAAAAAAGTACTATTGCGTGCAAAATGCTGTTAAATTACAATGAAAAACACAGACAATGATGGATTATTGCGGTAATTTATGCCGTCAGGTTAATACGGCAGAACGGAGTGCGATATGAAACGATATCTTGCGATTGACATAGGGGCTTCCTCCGGAAGACATATTGTGGGATGGATGGAAAACGGTGAACTGAAGACGGAAGAGATTTACAGATTTCCCAATGGCGTTAAAGAAGTGAACGGACATCTTAACTGGGATATTGATTCACTTCTGGAACATGTAAAAAAAGGAACAGCTGAAGCTAAGGCAAAGTATGATGACATTTACAGCATGTCCATCGATACCTGGGGTGTGGATTACGTACTCATGAAAGGCAATGAAGAGGTATATCCCTGCTATGCCTACAGAGACAGAAGGACAGAGGATGTAATCCCAAAGGTACATGAGCTGGTGCCTTTTGAAGAACTTTATTCCCGCACCGGCATTCAGTACCAGCCATTTAACACCATTTATCAGCTGTATTG
>JABUTA010000092.1:11687-14840 GCA_021443845.1 Parasporobacterium sp. | reverse complement strand
TAACGGATTTCCTGATGATTCCCGAATACCTTATGTATAAGCTTACCGGAGTAAAGAAACATGAATATACCAATGCCACTACCGGAGGCTTCGTAAATGCCGCAGATAAAGCTTATGACATGGAATCCCTCAGTAAGCTGGGAATTCCCGGACACCTTTTCGGGGACTTATCCATGCCCGGAGAATACGTGGGAGATTATGAAGGAATAAAGGTGGTCCTGTGTCCGACCCATGATACTGCATCTGCGGTAGAAGGGCTTCCCATGAAAGAAGATGCCATGTTCCTTTCCAGCGGCACCTGGTCGCTTCTGGGGATGAAGCTGAAAAATCCGGTTACAACGAAGGAAAGCCTTAAAGCAAACTTTACAAACGAAGGCGGAGTGGGATATATAAGATACCTGAAGAATATCATGGGTCTGTGGATAATACAGAATATCCAGAAGGAGCTGGGCATCAGCTTCGGAGAAATGGTCGAGCTTGCACAAACAAGCACATATGATAAAATCTTCGATGTTAACATGCCGTGTTTTCTTGAGCCTTTCGGAATGAGAGATAACATACTGAAGGCTCTTGGAGAAACACAGATGTCAGATGCTGATGTTATAAATTCCATCTACCGTTCCCTGGCATACAGCTACGGCGTAGCTGTTAAAGAGCTGGAAGAAGTAACAGCTCTTAATCCTCAGGAGCTGTTTATAGGAGGCGGAGGTGCCAAAAATCAGTATCTTAATAAACTTACTGAGAAATTCACCGGAAAGAAAGTGATCGCAATGCCCATTGAGGCAACCGCCATCGGTAACCTGAAAATCCAGATGGCAGCGGCAGGACAGGCTGATTGATATTAATGTCAGCACTGATTACGGGGACAATAAATATAAGACTGTGAATATACACCACAATATACAGAGCAAAGGATGGTAAATAAAATGAAAGATATTTTAACAGCACCATGGATGATCGAAATGATCCACACTGCAACCAATATGTATGATCAGGGATGGGATGAAAGAAACGGCGGAAACATCTCTGTGCTTCTTCCAGAGGAAGATGTAAAGGATTACATTTCAGGAGAAGTGATCCGTACAATTCCTCTCAAATTTGATGCAAAGGAGATCATCGGCAAGTATTTCCTTGTAACCGGAACAGGAAAATACTTCAAGAATGTTCAGTATGATCCTGCCAGAAATCTGGGACTTATCCGCATTGCACCTAACGGAACAGATGCTGAACTTATGTGGGGCTACTCAGACGGAGGAAGATTCACATCAGAACTTCCCGCACACCTCATGAGCCATATAGCTCGTCTTCAGATCGATCCGGACAACAGAGTAGTTATGCACTGCCATCCTACAAACATTCTGGCCATGACATATGTTCATACCCTTGATGAGAGAAAGTTCACACGTACCTTGTGGCAGATGTGTACAGAATGCATCGTTGTATTCCCGGACGGTGTAAATGTTCTTCCATGGATGCTCTGCGGTACAAATGAAATCGGAGAAGCAACGGCAGAAAAGATGAAGACCGCCCGTATGGTTGTATGGGCACAGCATGGTATCTACGGTGCCGGCAGAGATCTTGACGAGACATTCGGTCTTATTGAAACAGCTGAGAAGGCAGCAGAAATCTTCATGCTGACAGCACACCTGCCGATCATCAACACTATTTCAGATGCCCAGATGCATAAGCTTGAGGAACACTTCGGCGTAAAGGGCCGGGAGGGATATCTGGACTGAATATAATAACACTGTTTATTAACTTACTTAACCCGGTGATTTTCATATCGCCGGGTTTTGTGCGCAGATGCCGGCAGTGGCGCAGACATACAGAATCATTTTTGCTTATTTATTATGATGTAATATAGATTCGGCAGCAGCGAAATACCCCTGTATATGCAAACGAACTGGGCGAGCCGCTGTAATTCACGGATGGTGAGTCAGTCTGTGCGGGTGGCGGATCAGGACCACAAGTCCTTGATCCGTCAGGGGAAACTGAGCAGAAAACTCATCAGGAGTTTTCTGCGAATTTCCCCGACCCGCAGACAGGCTGATGAAGCATTCGATGAATTACAGGCGCAGCCCACTGAGGTTTGCATATGCAGGGGTATTTCACTGCTGCCCCCGGCTATACCATCTGTTACATCTCCCTGATCTCAATCTTAATCACAGAATGGGGCTCCATGATTTCGTCAAGAGCCAGAATGCCGGATACATTTTTTATTTCATATGACATAGCGGGAATGCTGATATGTTTCAGATAATCCGTTATTTCAGGTGTGGGATCCGATGGAGAACCCATACTTTCCCAGACATCATAAGCAGAACCATGGTTCCTGTCGAGCAGAGTCCTGGTAATACTGCACTTTTTCGAATTCAGAGGCAGTTCGATATGAACGCTGAGATCCGGTACAGATTCAAAAACATTATACCGCTTGCTGAATGATATTACAGATGAGCTGTTTGCTATGTAGTCATCAGTGTAAAAGCTCATGTTGTATATGAGAATCTCATAACCTGTATCTGTTTTTGACACTGTGAAATTTCTGCCTTTCAGACATACATTTCTGCATGAATTCAACGCCATCTGCAGAGCGAGATAAGATGCTTTGGGTATACCGTTAAACGTGAGAAGTCCCGGCCCGCCGCTGAATATGATATCCGCATTGAAAAAGTCCTCATGAATATCAGACAGGGATGAAAAACTCATGGCATAGACCTGTTCATCGCAGCTGATATAATTTTCCAGGATATAAGGAGCCATAAAGCATGTGTCCCGGGTATAGTCGGTAGGAAAGAACGTGATGTTCCAGTCGTTGATTATTATGGGCAGATCAGCATATTCCGTACCGCTGATAAGCCCTTTTATGGCATCAATCGCCTCCGGAATTGCATTGCGCATAGGTTTGATATTGGGGAGGCTGTATTCTTTGTTGAAAGAATGAAACCGGATAAATTCCTGCTCGTCTCCAACCAGGCCGTCGTTGCTGCCGTAAAGATGTATGCAGAGAAAGTCAGGATGTATCCCGACGGCAGAGGCATAACTGAAGAAATCTCTGTACCAGTCCAGTCCGGCAGGGAATGAAAAATTGGGAGAACAGAATCTTATATCAGGATCGATTTTTTTTACGGTTTTAAATGTACACTCGTAAAATGT
>JABUTA010000092.1:7841-9320 GCA_021443845.1 Parasporobacterium sp. | reverse complement strand
ACAGTTCTCCGTGACGGTAATTTTATTGCAACTCTCGATAAGGAAGACTTTAACGAAGACCTTATCAAGAAATATATGGTTGGCCGTGAAATGACAGGTGATTACTACAGAAGCGATTTCGGAACCCCGGTTTCAGATGAAGTGGTTCTGAAGGTGGAGGATGTTACTACAGGCGAGGGCATGCTGGCCAACTTCTCCATGGAACTTCACAAAGGCGAGATCCTCGGTATCGGCGGGCTGTCACACTGCGGCATGCACGAACTGGGCAAGGCCTGCTTCGGTGAAACTGTTGTATTGAGAGGAACAGTTACTCATACAGCTTCCGGCAAGCAGATAACAAATGCTCTCGGAGCCATGAAGCTGGGTCTCGGATATGTATCAAAGGACAGAGATAAAGAAGCTCTCGTTCTAACAGAAAGCATCGCTGACAATATCATTTCAGCCGGCTTTGATAAGCTGACAAAGGGTATATTCCTGCTTCCTTCCGACACTAAGAAATATGTTATGAAGCAGAAAAACGATCTCAGTATCAAATGCGCATCCGTAAAACAGGATGTTCAGTATCTTTCAGGAGGCAACAAACAGAAAGTAGTATTCGGTAAATGGATGGGAAGAGAGTGTGATATCCTTATTCTCGACTGTCCTACCCGTGGTGTTGATATAGGTGTCAAGGCAGCTATGTATGCACTTATCAATGAGATGAGGAAGGCAGGCAAGTCCATAATAATGATATCTGAGGAAATGGCAGAACTTATCGGTATGTGTGACCGTCTGATCATTCTGAAGGACGGACAGCAGTCCGGTGAATTCATGAGAAGTCAGGATCTCAATGAAAATGACATCATCGAAGTAATGATCTAAGGGAGGAAAAAGGAATGGAAAAAGCAGCAAAAAAACCATCTAAGGTTGATGCAAGACTGATAGGTGACCTTGCTCCTTATATAGGCCTGGTGCTGGTTGCAGTCGTTTTCGCAATCCTGACAAAGGGTGCATTGTTTACGGGACAGAACCTGCAGAGTATGATACAGAGCGTTATGACTACTGCTATCTGTACCATCGGTGCCGTATTCGTATTCGGTGCAGGATATTTTGATATGTCCATGGGAGGTTCCCTGTGTATCTGTGCCGTAATAGGAACCATGGCAACCATATCCACCGGCAGCCTTGTGGTAGGTGCGCTGGTTATCCTGGGGGTATCCCTGGTACTTGCGGTTATCAAAGGTTTACTGGGTTCCTTTGTAAACGTACCGTTCTTTATTTTCACCATTATTCTGGCTTCTATTTTCTCATCAGTGGTACTGGTTATCATGGGGGATGAGACTACCATCAAGCTCAGTAATGCAGTTAAGCCCATACCGGAACTGAGTTTTACCGGAATGACCATAGTTTCAGGCATCTGTCTTCTGGTATTCTTCGCTCTTTGTGTAATAGTATTTAATTACACACCTGAAACAGGTATAACTGCAGCTGCATCATAGT
>JABUTA010000092.1:6400-7429 GCA_021443845.1 Parasporobacterium sp. | reverse complement strand
AATTAAGATCGGTATGCCATGCTATGATACAACCGACGAACAGTTCCTTGCTATCCAGGAATATTTCAACTACATTCAGGAAAACTTCAATATTCAGATTACATATTCAGAGTCTCTCCAGTCACCTGAAGATGAATTCGCATTCATCCAGTCATGTGCTGCAGCAGGATGCAAGGGTATCTTCGGATACTACAACATTGCTGAAGCTGAATCCATCAAATTAGCTTCTTCACTTGGAATGTACTATGCAACACCTATGAACTCATGGACAGAATCCTGCCATGAAGATCCATTCTATGTTGGCGGATACCAGTTGGTTGGTGACACAGGCGACACAGATAAGAATGGTGACTACCTTGCAGGTTACGCACTGGGCAAGTCAATGGGCTCACAGGGCTTCAACCATATCGCATTCTGCGACGGCGGTGCTTCATTCGGTGTTCCGATGTTTATCGATCGTAAGCAGGGCTTCCTTGATGGTCTTAAGGATGCAGGCTATGACAAGTTCACAGATGCTGACCTGGTATCAGGCTGGCCGGGAACAGATGATTTCGCAGCTAAGCAGACAGAAGTTATCTCAGGCGATTATGATGCAGTAGTATCTTCATTCAACTGCCTTATGTGGATCCAGCCTATCATGGAATCAGGCAAGGAAATCGCTCTTGCAGCTATCGGCGAAGCTAACGAAACATACAAGGATTTCATGGACATGGGCATCATCAGATGTATCGTTTATGACTGCGAAGAAACAGTATTCGGTATGTACCTTCCTATTCTTGTAAACGCAATCACAGGCTACACAGAGTTAACAAGAACAGCAGAGGGAACACCTCTTGCCTGTCCTGTTACCCGTTGGACCATTGAAACACCTGAACAGATCGATGCTATCTATGAGTATCATGATGCAGGCAACTGGTTTGCACCTGCAGAGGCAGTAGCTTCAACCTTCAAGGGCATCAATCCGGATGCAACTCTTGAAACATACGATGCAGTATTCAACGTAACACTTGAAGAAGCATTAGCTATGAT
>JABUTA010000092.1:0-6367 GCA_021443845.1 Parasporobacterium sp. | reverse complement strand
AAAGATGTGCATTTTAAAGAAACACTTATAAAGAGGGTTAACTTATGAAAGCTTCTAAAGTATTAAAAAATATCGGAATGACCCTGATGCTCCCGGTTGCGGTGTATCTGTTCTTCTTCATTCTTACCAGGGCAACAGGCCACACCGGATTCGGTGTCGGACAGGATCTTCAGACCATTATTTATACATCGGTTTATTCATGCCTTATTTCCCAGGCATTATCACTGAACCTTCAGACAGGCCGTTTTGACTTTGCCATCGGCGCTACGCTGGTACTTGCAACAATAGTCGGAGGAAAGCTGGGTTATGACTGGGGTCTCGGACCATTCGGAATGCTGGCACTGGTTGTGATCTTTGCAGCAGTTCTCGGTCTTATTTCAGGTCTTGTATATGTAATATTAGGACTTCCTCCTATGGTTGTGTCTCTCGGTCTTGCCATGATCTACGAAGCTGCAGGCTTCATGTTCAATAAGGCAAAGGGTGTTAAACTGTTAGGAAAGATTGATTATCTTATATTCTCCAAGTTCCCTAATAACCTGATTCTCATGGCAATTGTTCTGGTAATCCTTGTTATAATTTATGATTACTCCAAGATCGGCTACAACCGCCGTGCTCTTGCAGGAGGCCAGAAGATTTCCGTTGATGTAGGTATCAAGGAAAAGAAGAATGCTGTTCTGTGCTATGTTATCGCAGGTGCGCTTCTGGGACTTGCAGGCTGCGTATACCTGAGCAAATATGGTATGGTTTCTCCTGAAACAGGACTTTCGTCATCATCATATTTCATGAGTGCATTCCTTCCTATGTTTATCGGAAGCACATTTGGAAGATATTCATCTCAGCCGATCGCTATCTTCATGGGTGCTGTAGTACAGGCATTCCTTACATCAGGAATGTCAGCTATAGGTGTTTCCAACTCACTGATGACCGTAATCAACGGTATGGTTGTATGTGCATTCCTTATATACTCATGCAATGCATATAAGCTGGTAGAAGCCAGGATGTTCAAGGAGAAACTTGAAAAGGCCAATCTCCTCAGAAGTAAACAATAATAAATAACGATCGTTAACCCTTTTTACATGTGGACCGGATTCCGGTCACTGTCGGAATAATTTTTTAAAATGCATATGCAGGTCCCAACAAGGGACCTGCTATTTATATTAACAGTCTCAGATGTTCTGATCAGGATTGCTTTTATAACAGCAGACAGCCTATAGAACAGAGCATCAATGAAACTGAGAATAACCCATGATTGAAATGAAGTTATATTAAAAATATCTGCTTTGGATATAATAACATCAGCAGATAATCAGGAATTGATAAAAAGAGAGGAAGAATAAATGGACAGAGAACAGATGCTGAAAATATTCGGAAGCTACGTTACATGGATGATAAAGCCCGGCACATGGCTCATTAATTTCATGAATGGCTCGGAAAACATACTTCTGTTTGAGGGCAATGACAAGGCTCTTCTTATAGATACCGGCTATGCAATAGGCAATCTCCGGGAATTTGTCGAGAAGATTACAGATAAGCCCATAATGGTGGTAAATACTCATTTTCATCCGGACCATGCAGGGGGAAACGGTGAATGGGAAGAAGTAATGGTCAGCGAAGACTGGGAAAAGGATCGTTTTTCAATGGCAAGAACCGTAGGGGATATTAATGCACTTCCTTATCCTGACTATAGAAGGATTCCTCTGAAAACCGGAGATACCATAGACCTGGGGGGCAGGGTGATAGAAGTGTTCAAGGCAAGGGATGCCCACTGCCACAGTCATCTGTATTTCCTGGACAGGAAAGAACGTATATTCCATATGGGTGATGAAATGGACGGCTGGCAGGTGCTGCTGTTCGAAAATTCATTAAATCCTGAGCTGATGCCGGCAGAGGACCTGGACGTAACCCTGGCCAATTTCAGGGCAAACCTGGAGTTCGCAAAGTCCATGGAAGGCGAGTATGACCTGTTGCTGGGCAATCATAACGGAATAGGATTTGATAAGAGCTATATTGACGATTTCATGGGGCTGGTTGACGGCATATACACCGGGGAGACCACAATCTGTGAAAAACTGGAGCATCCTTTTATTGAAATGGATCCTAAGAATGCTGACTTGTGCAGGCTGAGATATAAAAAGGCGAGTGTATTTGTGCGGAGACCTCTTCTGGAGAAGATATACGGCAGCAGAAATTAAAAATGTCGGAATTTTCGGCGTGATGCTGAGAAATAGCAGAACAGTCAAAGCAATGTAAAAAAAGCGAGGCATTAAGCCTCGCTCCTGCAGTCGGGGTGACAGGATTTGAACCTGCGGCCTCTCGGCCCCCAGCCGAACGCTCTAGCCAAACTGAGCCACACCCCGATGAATCATGCAAGACATATAATACTACTTTTAAGCGGCATAATCAAGAACAAAATTTATTTATAATAAATGTATGATCCGGCTAAGACAAAATGCCGGAAATATGATGATCAGGATATGTAACATATCAGAAAGGACTGTACATGAAAAACAGCGACATAGTAATCCGTGATCCTTTTGTGCTTCTGTCAGATGGTACATATTATCTGTACGGCACCAGAAGTAAAACGACCTGGGGTCCGGCTGACGGATTTGATGTGTACAAAGGAACTGACCTTGAAAACTGGGAAGGTCCTATAGAAATATTTCACAGACCCGAAGGCTTCTGGGCTGACAGGTGCTACTGGGCGCCTGAATGTATAGAATATAAAGGCGCTTTCTATCTTATCACCACATTAGGTGCAAAAGACCGGAAGAAAGGAATATATATCCTCAGATCAGATTCACCTGAAGGACCCTTCACCATGTACAGCGGCCGACTCACCCCGGAAGACTGGACCTGCATTGACGGTACTGTTTATATACATGAAGGGCATATTTATCTTGTGTTTTCCCATTCCTTTGAAGATACCCCTGACGGAGACATGGACTATGTTGAGCTGTCAGAAGATCTTACCGGGGCAATAACACCTCCGAAGACACTGTTCAAGGCACCGGAAGCAAAATGGGCCCATCCGGTACCCTTTGCCAAGGCAGAATTCGGTATGGATGGTGATGTATACTTCACAGACGGCCCGTTCCTTTTTGAAATGAATGATAAACTCTGGATGACCTGGTCAAGCTGGGGAACCAATGGCTATGCCGTGGGGCTGGCATATTCTGACAACGGACGGATAGACGGAAGATGGATCCAGACAGAGCAGCCCTTCTTTCCTGAAAACGGCGGTCACGGAATGGCTTTCAGGGATAAAGAAGGCAATCTGAAATACACTCTTCATTATCCTAATGATTTTTACAAAGAACATCCTGTGTTCATGAATCTTGTTGTTGACTGAAGCTATTCCTGTTCCGGAGCAATAACGCTCCTGTAAAGCGGTTTCAGCACTGATCTGAAGTTATAAAATGAAAAATCTGACAGAACGGAGAAAAATATGAAATTCACACTGTTTAACGATAATTGGGCATTCTGGCCCGTAACTGATTTTTTCGGCCTTAACTGGGCACCTCCTGCAGATGCACGTTATGTGGATCTGCCCCATGATGCAATGATAGAGATTCCCCAGAGTCCTGATGCTCCGGCCGGATCCAACACCGGATTCAGGACCGGCGGCGTGTATGCCTATAATAAAACATTCCGGGCAGAAGGTCCCGACCGCACCTACATCCTTAAGATCGAAGGTGCTTATATGAATGCTATAGTATATGTAAACGGACAGGAAGTCTCCAAAAATCCTTTCGGCTATACAGTATTCTATACAGAACTGAACAGATTTCTGAATTTCAACGCAGATAACGAGATCCGTGTACAGGTACGTGCAGGAGCCGAACCAAACAGCCGCTGGTATCCCGGCAATGGTCTGTACAGGGATGTTTATCTTCTGGAATCCGGCCAGACATATATAGTTCCCGACAGTGTGAAGATAACCACGGAATCTGCAGACAGCAGGGTTGGGATTGTTAGAATAGATGCGGATATCAAAGCATCGGCAGGTATTATGGATTCGTTATGCCTTACTGCCTGCATTAAAAATTCTGACGGCATTACGGTGGCTTCAGGGAAGTCAGTTGTAGGAGAAGACGATGACCTGGAGCTTACAGTAGAACATCCCGAACTCTGGAGTGCTGAACATCCGTATCTGTATTCCTGCAGTCTGGAGCTTTCCGATGCAGACGGAGTGGTACTTGATACCCACACTGATACCTTTGGAATCAGGACACTGTCCCTCAGCCCTCAGGAAGGTTTCCTTGTCAACGGGGAAGAAGTGAAGCTCAGGGGATCCTGCATCCATCACGACAGCGGCATCCTGGGGGCAAAGACCTATGAAGAAATCCACATCCGCCAGATGAAGAAACTCAAAGAAGCAGGCTTCAATGCCGTCCGCTGTGCTCACAATCCTGCAGCACCGGCTCTTCTTCGGGCATGCGATAAGGTGGGTATGTACGTGATGGACGAAAGCTTTGATATATGGACCAGAAGCAAGTGCGCCTATGACTACGGTCTGTATTTTGATGAATGGTGGGAGAAGGATATTGAAGCAATGGTGAAGAACTCCTATAACCATCCTTCTGTAATCTGCTATTCTGTGGGAAATGAGATCCCGGAAGCCGGGCTGAAATCAGGCATTGAAATAACAAAAATGCTTTCGGACAAAGTCCGTTTTCTGGATCCCACCAGGTTTACTTCAAATGCCATAAACGGCATGTTCTCAGTGGGTGATAATCTGGGCAGGATAGTTATGGAGACTGCCTCAGAACTTACTTCAAAAGGACAGTTTGAGGGCAATGTCAACAATTTCATGGCATTCATGAATCAGTATATGACCCAGCTTACTCAGCACCATATAGTTGACGAAGTGGTATCAGGTCCCTTTGAACATACCGATATTGCCGGATACAACTACATGGAGGGAAGATATGACCTGGATACAGAACTTCATCCTGACAGGATCATCGTAGGCAGCGAGACAGGTATTTCCACCATTCACTACAACTGGCCGAGAGTAATGAAATACAAAAATGTCATCGGAGACTTCATGTGGACAGGATGGGATTATCTGGGAGAATCCGGCATAGGGCTTGCCAGATACGGGGAACCGGGAGGGGCATTTGCCTGCGGATATCCCGTTCAGACCGGATGCACAGGTGAATTTGACATAACCGGCTTCAGAATGCCTATGTCCTATTATCATGAGATCATTCTGGGATTGAGAAAAGATCCTTATATAGGTGTGAAGGACCCGGCCCATTACGGAGAGAACCTGATAATCAATCCATGGATCATTTCCGATGCGGTGGCCAGCTGGAACTGGAGAGGCTATGAAGGAAAACCGGTTTCGATAGAAGTATATTCTGATGCTGATGAAGTGGAATTATTCAATAACGGAATCTCAGCCGGCAGGCAGCCGGCAGGCATCGATCACCATTATATGGCGACCTTTGATACCACATATGAGCCGGGCGTACTTACGGCCGTTTCATATACCGGCGGCATAGAAACCGGCAGATTCGAACTCTTATCTGCCGAGGGCAATATAGGCCTGAAATTATATGAAGATATGCCTGAAATGTGTGCAGACTCAGATATAAAGGTTCTTATTGCTGAGCTTGCGGACAGCCGGGGCATTACAGTTCAGGACAAAGACACGGATATAAAAGTAACCCTTTCAAATGGTATTACCTTCCTGGGCTTCGGCAACGGTAATCCTATGCCTGAGTATAATTATACTGAACCGGTTGCCCGTACTTTCCGGGGCCGGGCCCAGCTTATCGTAAAGGCAGCAAAAGGTTCTTCTGTTCATTTTGAATCTGCATACGGCACAGCAGACTATCAGTTCTCCTGAATTTTCGGAAATTAAGGAAGAAAAGCCCCTTAACGGCAACATTTTATCAGCCGGGACAGATATTGAAATATCGGATTTTAAAAAAGCATTACCGGCTTTTCTACAATGTGTATAATAATGGAGAGTGCAGTTGTAAATTATACTGATATAAGATAGAATCACAAAAATATCAGTAAAATAATACATTCATTTTTAATAAACAGGGTTGAAAATGTCAGAGAAAGCAGAACTTAAAGCTCCGTGGAAGCCGTATATAGGAGATATTCCTTTTACTCTTGAATATGACAGGGGAACCATATTTCAGGCAGTTGAAAAAACAGCCAAGAAGTATCCTGACAACATTGCATTTGAATTCATGGGCCGGAAGGTTACATATAAGAAAATGTTCGAAGAGGTAAGAAAGGTTGCCCGGGCCTATAAAGCCATTGGAGTCAGGAAGGGGGATATGGTAACTCTGGCACTTCCCAACTGTCCCCAGGCAGTGTACAGCTTTTATGCACTCAGCTGCAT
>JABUTA010000091.1 GCA_021443845.1 Parasporobacterium sp. | reverse complement strand
CACAGTGATATGTGTGCACCCATGTTTATAGCAGCACAATTTGTAATAGCTAAATCTTGTAATCAATGTAAATGCTCATCAGCTGAAGAATGGTTCAAAAAGATACAGTATTTTTGTACAATGGAGTATTTTATCAGGTATAAAGAAGGATCACATTGAGGTTTTTATAGGTAAATGGATGTGACTGGAGGCCATATACGTCTGACAGACAGAGGATTCGACCTGAGCAATACTGTCCTGGCAGAATTTTTATAAAATCTGCTTGTAATAGGAGCATTTATATGTTAAATTATTTGTTGCTGTGAAACAGATGGTCCGCTTTTGCGTGGAGAAAGGTCTCCTTAAAATGTGCGCATTAAGAACATCGATATTTATAGGAGGTCACGCATGAACGAGATTATCAGAAAGATCGAGGCAGGTCAGCTTAAAGAGACAGTTGACGACTTCAGAGTAGGTGATACAGTAAGGGTATCAGCCAAGATCAAAGAAGGCAACAGAGAAAGAATCCAGGTATTTGAAGGAACAGTACTTAAGCGTCAGGGCGGCGGTGCAAGAGAAACATTTACCGTAAGAAAGACTTCTAACGGTGTAGGCGTAGAAAAGACCTGGCCTTTACATTCACCGACAGTTGAATCTGTTAAGGTAGTAAGAAAGGGTAAAGTTCGCAGAGCTAAACTTAACTACCTCAGAGACAGAGTTGGCAAGAGTGCAAAAGTTAAAGAAGTTGTTAGATAATTTTTCCGGGGACGACGTAAGTCGTCCCTTGATTCTATAATCAGAAATTTATGAATTTTCAATGGTATCCGGGTCATATGACCAAAGCAAAAAGGCAGATGCTGGAAGATATAAAGCTCATTGACCTGGTCATTGAGCTTATTGATGCACGAATACCTTTTTCAAGCAGGAATCCCGATATTGATAATATAGCCCGGAATAAGGCAAGGCTGGTACTCCTTAATAAATCCGATATGGCGGATGAAGAAAAAACCGCAGAATGGAAGGATTACTTTATAAATAAAGGATTTCATGTCTGCGTAATAAATTCCCTTAACAGGGGAGATATGAAGCAGATCAATGATGTGGTAAGGGCTGCATGTACCGAGAAGATAGAAAGAGACCGGAAGCGCGGGATAAGGAACAGGCCTGTAAGAGCCATGGTAGTTGGCATCCCGAATGTAGGGAAAAGTACATTCATTAACTCCTTTGCAGGAAAAGGCGCAGCCAGAACAGGCAATAAACCGGGTGTGACAAAGGGAAAACAGTGGATAAAGCTGAGCCAGACCCTGGAGCTTCTGGACACTCCGGGTATTTTATGGCCCAAGTTTGAAGACCAGCTGACAGGTCTTAAGCTTGCACTTATCGGATCTATTAAAGATGAGATAATAAATATTGAAGAATTATCTCTTGAACTGATAAAAATGATTGGCTCTCTGTATCCTGATGCATTATACTCATTTTATGGGATACAAGCAGACGGAAATGAAGATCCGGCTCATGTACTTGAAAGGATTGCTGTGCAGAGAGGATGTCTGTCAAAGGGCGGAGGCACCGATTACCTGAGGGCAGCGGGACTTATTCTCGAAAACTTCAGAAACGGCAGGATAGGAAGATTTACACTTGAAAGACCGGAGGATATATAAATGGGATTTTTTTCTAAACTTTTCAATAAAGGAACCCCTATTGATGACGATTTTTATGAGGAAATGGAAGAACAGCTCATTCTCGGAGATATGGGTCCCCAGGCCAGCATGGAGCTGACAGAAGCTCTGGAAGTTAATGTCAGATTCAAGGAGGTTAAGAACCAGGAGGAAGCGAGACAGTTCCTTATCAACCGGGTTGCGGAAATGATGAAGGTGCCCGACGATGCATATGATTTTGAAAACAGAAAATCTGTTGTAATGATCATAGGTGTGAACGGTGTGGGAAAGACCACAACTATAGGAAAACTTGCCAACGGCTATAAGAACAGAGGAAAAAATGTTATCCTTGTAGGCGCTGATACATTCAGAGCGGCTGCCATGGACCAGCTTAAGATATGGGCAGAAAGAACAGGATGCTACATGGTGTCAGGCAATGAAGGCCAGGACCCGGGATCTGTTATATATGACGGTGCAGCTGCTGCAAAGGCAAGACACGGCGAGATAATGCTCTGTGATACTGCAGGCCGTCTCCATAATAAAAAGAATCTGATGAATGAGCTTTCAAAGATAGATAAGATACTTTCATCAGAATTTCCCGATGCGGTACGTGAGAACCTCATAGTACTTGATGCGGCAACCGGACAGAATGCTCTTAACCAGGCAAGAGAATTTAAAAGCATCATGAAGGTTGACGGTATTATCCTGACTAAGATGGACGGTACTGCCAAGGGCGGAATAGCAACAGCTATTTCAAAGGAACTGGGAGTACCGGTCAAATTTATCGGCGTCGGGGAAGGCATTAATGATCTTAAGAAATTCAATGCACGTGAATATGCTGAATCATTATTTAACTGAGTAAACGTACAGGCAGCTTGAGCACGGATCATGTACAAGCTGCCTGCATTATTTGGAGCAGAAAATGACATTCAAAAATTATACAGTAACAGAAGAAAGAGAATCAGCTGATCTTAACAGCAGAGCATATCTGTTAAGACATGACAGAACAGGAGCAAGAATATTTGTTCTTTCGAACGATGACAATAACAAGGTTTTCTATATAGGCTTCAGGACTCCTGCTTCCGACAATACCGGTGTCGCTCATATTATGGAGCATTCGGTATTATGCGGATCGGAAAAGTTTCCTCTTAAGGATCCTTTTGTGGAACTCGTAAAAGGTTCCATGAATACTTTCCTTAATGCGATGACTTACCCTGACAAAACGGTTTATCCGGTGGCATCCACAAATGACCGGGATTTTGCCAACCTTATGGATGTGTATCTGGATGCGGTTTTTCATCCTAACATATACAGATATCCCGAGATCATGCAGCAGGAGGGATGGAACTACAGCATAAATAATGCATCAGACCCCATAGAATATAACGGTGTCGTTTATAATGAAATGAAGGGCGCTTTTTCTTCGGCGGAGACCGTGCTGGAACGTGAAACACTGCATGCGATGTTTCCTGATACATCATACGCTTTTGAGAGCGGCGGGGATCCCCGGTTCATACCGGAACTTTCCTATGAACGATTCCTGGATTTTCACAGGAAGTATTATCATCCATCCAACAGCTATATTTATCTTTATGGCGATATGGATATTGAAGAACGTCTTTCCTGGCTTGACAGGGAATATCTCAGCGCATATGACAGGCTGGATATAGATTCAAAGGTCGGTGACCAGAAGCCTTTTGACAGAATGGTGCATGTGGAAAAGCCGTATGCAGTTTCAGAAGAAGAAGGAACTGAAAACAACACTTATCTCAGTTATAATATCCACTGCGGTGATAATCTGGATCCGGCAAAGTATTATGCCCTTCAGATGATACAGTATGCCCTGGTGGATACCCAGGGGGCTCCCATCAGACAGAGACTTCTTGATGAAGGCATAGGAAAAGATATAATGTCAGGTCTTGAGACCGGGCTTAAGCAGGAATATTTTACAATAATTGCAAAAAATGCGGAGAAATCACAGGCAGACAGATTCCTTGAGATCATCAATGAGGAATTCGGAAAGGCTGTTTCCCGGGGCATTAATAAAAGATCACTGACTGCCAGCCTCAATTCCATTGAATTCAAATATAAAGAAGCGGACTTCGGCGGATATCCCAAAGGTCTTGTGTACGGACTTAACGCTCTTGACAGCTGGCTTTATGATGATGAACAGCCGCTGCTCCACATAGAGTGTTCCGATACATTCCGTTTCCTCAGAGAAATGATTGAAACAGATTATTATGAGAAGCTGACTGAGAAATGGCTCAAGGACAGTGAGAATTCTGCCCTGGTGATACTGGTACCTGAAAAAGGACTGGCAAATGAGACAGAAAAAAAGACGGCTGAAAAACTGGCTGAGTTAAAGAAAAATCTGTCAGATGAAGAAATCAGTAAAATGATTGCCGGTTCGGCACATCTGGCAGCATATCAGGAACAGGAAGACACTGAAGAACAGAAATGTACCATTCCCCTTCTGGAAAGATCGGACATTTCAAGAAAAGTATCCGGATTCTCAAATATAGAGCATACATTTTCAGGTATTCCTGTGATCCATCACGATTATTTTACAAACGGCATCGCTTATGTCAGTCTGTTTTTCGATGCAAATTCCGTGCCCTATGAGCAGCTGCCGTATCTGAGTCTTCTGAAATCCGTGATCAGCTTTGTGGATACAGATAATTATGATTACTCCGCACTGAATGATGAGATAAATATTGAAACAGGCGGACTGTCCATGGATATGGGCATTTATGCTGACAGGAAGCTTAATGATGATTATTCGGTGCTTGCAGATCTGTCTTTCAGAGCACTGAACAGCAACTTGCCGTCCGCAATGAAACTGGTATCAGAAGTATTGTTCAGAGGTCATTACAATGACACAAAAAGGCTTTATGAAGTCATTTCAGAGCTGAAGAGCAAGCTTCAGATGACTGTTAATTCATCAGGACATGTTGTTGCGGCAATGCGTGCAAGATCATATTTTTCAGGCTCCGAAACACTAAAGGAAAAGACAAACGGACTCAGGTTTTATGAATTCATAGACAGACTGGAATCTGAATTCGATGAACTTAAAGAAGAAATCATCAATAACATTAAAGATGTGATCCGTAAGATCATTTCTCCGGATAATCTCCTCATCAGTTACACCGGTGACAGCCAGGGCCTGGAGCTTTTCGGCGATACCCTGGCAGATTTCAGCCGGGAGCTTGCTTCTTTTGGAAGTAAGACTGAGGCGGAAACTGTACCTGTAAAGGACAGGAGATATACTTATGAGCTTCCTGAAGAAAATATCAATGAAGGATTCGGCATATCATCTTCTGTCCAGTATGTGGCAAGAGCCGGAAGATATACGGAAAATGCCGCAGATTATACCGGAGCTGTGAAGGTATTCCTCACAGTTATGAGGTATGATTATCTGTGGTTCAACATCAGGGTCCAGGGAGGCGCTTACGGATGTATGGCTTCAGCAGCCGTCAACGGTGATTTATGCTTTGTATCCTACAGAGATCCTAACCTTAAGCGCACAAATGAAGTATATGAGGGTATACCTGACTATCTCGAGAATTTTGATGTTTCAGACAGGGAGATGACAAAATATGTTATCGGTACAATGAGTACCGTAGATATGCCTCTGACGCCTGCATCAAAGGGCCTCAGAGACATGAATGCGTATATCATGAAATATGATATCCAGGAAATCCGTAAGACCAGAGAAGAGATCATTGACTGCACAGCGGAGGATATACGCAGGCTGGCTCCTATGGTAAGAAGGGCACTTGATATGAACTATATCTGTGCCCTTGGAAATGAAAAGAAGATAGAAGAGGACAGGGATCTGTTCAACAGTATAGAAACAATATTTGTTTAATGCAGAATCGTATGGAAGAAAAAAAGACAAGAACAGGGTATATAACCATTATCGGAAGGCCTAATGTAGGTAAATCCACTCTTATGAACCGGATCATAGGACAGAAGATTGCCATTACATCAAATAAACCCCAGACTACCAGAAACAGGATACAGACTGTTTATACTGATGACAGGGGACAGATAGTATTCCTCGATACCCCGGGTATGAACAGAGCCAGAAACAGGCTGGGAGAGTTCATGCTTAATGCGGCACTGAATACTCTTGAGGATGCAGATGCGGCAATGTGGATCGTTGAACCTTCCGATGCAATAGGAAACAATGAGCAGTTTATCATGAACGAACTGGGTAAACATAAGCTTCCGGTTATCCTTGTGATCAACAAAACTGACATGGTAAGAACAGAAGATGTACTGGAAAGTATCAAAATGTACAGCAGTGCATTTGAATTCAGTGCTATAGTACCCGTATCTGCCAGAGAAGGGGACAATGTAGACGAACTGATAAAGGTTTTATTTGAACATCTTCCCGAAGGACCGCTGTATTATGATGAAGATACACTTACTGACCAGCCGATAAAGCAGATTGCAGCTGAGATCATCCGGGAAAAGGCCCTTCACTGTCTTGATAATGAGGTGCCTCACGGTATAGCGGTTATTGTAGACCTGTATAAGGAGAGATTCCGCAGTGTCAGGACCATGGATGACAGTTCATATAAAGAGCCTGTCATAGACATTGAAGCAACTCTTATCTGCGAGAAGGAATCCCATAAAGGGATAGTTATAGGAAAAGGCGGCGCCATGCTGAAAAAAATCGGCACATCCGCCAGATATGAGATTGAAAATCTTGCCGATGCAAAAGTCAATCTGAAATTATGGGTCAAAGTCAGAAAAGACTGGCGTGATTCAGATACACAGCTCAGAAATTTCGGCTATGATACAAAACACTGATATATGAACAGAGTTACCGCTGCGGGCATAATAATAAGCAGTATGCCGATAGGTGAATACGACAGAAGGGTGGAAATCCTGACAGCTGAATTCGGCAGGATTTCCGCATTTGCGCGGGGTGCACGAAAACCCGGCTCACCTCTTGTTTCCGTCACTCGTCCTTTTGCCTGCGGCAGGTTTGACCTGTATCAGGGAAAATCCTCATACAGCCTGAATGCTGCCGTGATTTCCGATTATTTCAATGAACTTACGGAGGATATAGAACTGGCATATTCGGGTTTTTATTTTCTCGAACTTGCACAGTATTTTACAAGGGAAAATGTTGAGGCGGCGGACATTCTGAAGCTGGTATACGTGGGTATTAAGGCTCTTATCAGGAAAAAGACCCCGCAGGCTCTCGTAAAATCAGTATTTGAACTTAAAATGCTTCATTTAAACGGCCTTTGTCCTGCAGTCGAAAGACTGACTTCCGGAGCAGCAGCTTATTCATATGCTTCAGATATGAGCCCCGGCTGCCGTAAGGCATATTCATTTGTAACGGAAGCATCCCCTGAAAAGGTGTTTTCTTTCATACTGTCTGATGAAGTCATGTCAGAATTTGAAAATACAGTGACGGTGTTATTATCGCAAAACACAGATAAAAAATTTAAATCTGTATCATTTATCAGTGAATTGTTGTAAAATAAAATCTCAGATTCAAAAAGCAGTAAATCCGGGCACATCCGGTGTTCGGAAATATATATTTAAAGGATGAATAAAACAATGGAAAAGACAATGGAAAAAATCGTTGCACT
>JABUTA010000090.1:1948-9207 GCA_021443845.1 Parasporobacterium sp. | reverse complement strand
GCAGTATATAATTCATCATAAGGCATTGTTGTAAGTGTTTCAACAACTTTATCTTCCTCAATACCGAGCAGTGCAACTACATTGGCTGTATCAGCCTGAGCTTCTTCAGTTGTACGTGTAACGTTTACAGTTCCGCCGGAAAGAGCTGCTGCTTTGTGGAAAAGTCCTTTTGCTGAAGGAGCAGACATAAGTGATGTGACTTTTGTTCCGCCTCCGGACTGTCCGATGATCGTAACGTTAGAAGGATCTCCTCCGAATGAAGCAATGTTGTCACGAACCCATTCAAGTGCAAGCTGAAGATCCATAATACCTACATTTCCTGAGTATTTATATTCTTCGCCATATGCGGAAAGATCCATAAATCCAAGGCAGTTAAGTCTGCCGTTAACGCTTACAAATACAACATCACGTTCCTTTGCCATGGATTCTCCCATGTAGAATCTGAACTGAGTTGCAGAACCACCTGTCAATCCTCCTCCATGGAACCATACAATTACAGGTCTGCTGCCTTCTTCAACTGATGCTGACCATACATTAAGGTTCATACATTTTTCTTCGGATTCAGGTTCAAGCATGTTATACGGGAAGCAGTTGAACAAATCACGGCTTTTATCAGACGGTGACGCTGACATAGGGCTTGCTTCACCAACAACGTTTGCGCAGTAAATGCCTTCCCATGATGCCGGTGTCGCCGGCTGGAAACGTTCAGCTGTTCCGTAAGGAATAGCGAAGAATGTATCAACACCGTCGTAACGATACCCCATAACCTCACCGCCGGTTGTTGTTACGAATTTTGCTGTAACCGGTTCAGTGTTTTCAATTGGTGCTGCCATTACTGAAACAGTTAAAGCTGACAATACTACCGAGAGTACGATTGCAAAAACTTTTGTAAACTTTTTCATTCCTTTCCTCCTATCCTGACAAGGTGCCATACTCTTAAACACGTTTTTTGTGTCGCAATTACATGATAGGACAAAAAAGAATCAATAGTTAAAATCCGGTACGAAGTGGCTGATTATGGTACGAAATGTTTTCGGCAATACTTATTCGCCTCAATCTGCAGATTATATGGCTGTAAGTATATGCATATTTCTGATGGTACTGTCTTTGATCATATCTTCAACAGAGTACGCATGCTTTTCCAGATCCGTGCAGATGGCCTTTGTAAGCTCCCGGTCCTGAAGTTCATTAATAAGCCACACTGAAATGTACTCTATCATATCTGTCTTTTTCCGTACCACTGCAGGGTCTGAGTTGTCCCCGCTGAGAAGTGCCGAAAGCTGCCCCGCAATAAGAGACCCGCATTCCAGCTGTCTCAATGCTCTGAAGCTCCATTTATAATATGGCAGATATCTGCCGTTAAGAAGGAATATTGCCTTCAATGCCGCATTTACAAATTCGCAGCAGGCCAGCTGGGCTGCCTCCGGCTCATTGTGGCTCATGCATCTGGGAAAATTATACTGCCCCGCCTGGGCCATTATGAGAATATTTCCCGCAAGACGTTTGAGCCTGATATCTTCCGGCATGTTTTTGATTGATTCTCTGATTCTTGTAAACTCCCCGTAATTGTCGAATATCACTTCGCCGTTTACTGCTTCCGCCAGTGCATAATCCGGAATATGGAGCCATGCATAGTCGGTCAGCCTTCCGTCAGCGGCGCCCACAGCCTCCAGATAGTAATCCGCTGTACGTATTACTCCATACCTGTTTCCTCCGACAGGGGACATAAGCTGTCTTTTTGCGCCCATATACTCTTTGGGAAGCTTTGCATAAGCTCTTTCCAGCTGAAAAGCATTTTTTCTGTCCAGTACATCCTCTCCCGGAATGAATATGCAGAACCCTGGCTCAAAATCATGGTCCGTGGATATTTCATCATCGAATCCGAATTTTTCCGAACCCTTTCCCACTATACCCACTGCCAGATATGGGAGAATGTCTTTGAAATTCTCCTCCAGCATGGGTTTTCCGTATTCTTCATAATAGCCTCTGGCTATTTCCATTCCGTTCATTTACAGTCTCCTTGATTTTAACCGGCATGCACCGATAAAGTCAGTGACTCCCTGCTTCAGCCTCTGCCGTAATTGAAGAAGTCACCGGTTCACATCAGTTTCCGTATAATTCATATAATCCGCTCACTCCTGACCCGGAAGAACGAAACTGTAATCAGAAGTTCTGTTCCCTGATTTCATGCTAAACTCCGTATTCAAAAGTTATGCTCCCCGATTGCATGTTAAGTTCCTTCATTACAGCTTCCTGCGGATCTGTTCTGACCGTTCTGACAATTCCTTCTCATCCGCAAAGAATCCGTAATAACCGAAGGTCGGTGCACATTTTTCGCAGACAAATGCATGATATCCGTCTCTCGGCAGAGTTTCTGTATCCAGAAGTCTCCGGGCTGTTTCAAGGTATTCCCCTATCTTCCGCTCTGCCTCAGCATCCAGTGTGATTCCCTCTGTGCCGGTATCACACCTTGCCGCTGTCAGATCCGCCATATTGCAGTATGTTATGGCCATGTCTGTCTCGCCGTTTTCATTTAGGGACATTACATGAAGAGCCTTCCCATAGAGTTCCTCTGCTCTGTCATATTCTCCCAGGGCAGTGAGGGTGATGGCCATATTATTGTAAAGTCCCCCCAAGCGGCTGTCCCTTTCCTTCAGGTTCTTTTCATAGAGTTCCATGGCTTCCTCATAAAGAGGCAGTGCTTCGGCTGTTTTTCCGAAGGCTTTATAACCTGTTGCTATATTTATAAGGGACGTTCCCCTGGTCACTTCTTCATCAAGGTCCGGATCTGACAGGAGGTTTCTGACACTTTCTGCAGCCTCCATGCATTCCTGCTCCCTGCCTGCTTTCCTGTAAAGACCGATCATCTCGTTGCTTACTGTCAGCATGCCCCTCTTATCATTGCCGGTTTCTGCTTCCATCAGCCAGTACTTAAGGTGTCTTTCTGCAGCCGGGTAATCATTTTTTCCGAGGTATTCATCCAGTTTTCCCAGTACTCTGCCCACGGGTATGGGAGCCACTTCGGTGGGTTTGCATAACAGGCACCTTGGTTCTTCATAATCTTCTTTTGATAAAAACATTTAACGTACTATCCTTTCGTGATTTTTGCACATCCCGCATATTTTATAATGTACGGCGATATATTAAAACCATTTATGTATTAATTTATTTTTCCGTTTTCATTAAATGGTGTGTCACAAGTCAGCTGATGTTTATTAATTATCACTTTATGTTATAACGTTCCTTCATACGGGATGACAGATAATCAATCCTTGCCCTGAGGTCTCTGGAGGATACCAGCATACAGCCCTGTCCCCGGGTAATGACCTGCTCTAAATGGTCTGAGGTTACCACCACTATACGGGATTTCTTTTCCCGGCTGTTGGTGAACTTCTCGATATACTGGTCCGCGGTTTCTTCAGCACCGGTATAAACTATCTGCACATCCTGAAGGACTGTATTTTCCGTGGCATGGCCCTTGACTCTGTAAGCGTCAAATACCGCCATGACCTTACCGGACACCATGGACTTAAGAAGGCTCAGCTCGTCTATGAGGGCGTCCCTTGCAGAATCAATATTTGTCCTTGCCAGGTCTGTCAGATTCTCCCAGGCAAATATTACATTATAGCCGTCCACTACTATGTAATCTGCTTCCTCCATGGAAAATACAGGGTATGATGGTGCCGGGTTCTTCACTGCTCTGCTGCCGGCGGCCGCTGCCGCAGCGGTGCCGGTTCCCGAACCTTCTGTGCCGGTGCTTCCAGATCTGCCGGACCGGCTTCCTCTTCTCTTCCATCCTTTTTTCTGTTCTTCTTTATTGCCTGACCGGGATATGGAGGCAATGATCGCATCTATTTCCTCGGTACCCAGGCTTCTTTCTCTTTTTTCATGTCGCCTCTTTGCAGCCTCTTCGTCTATCTCAAATGATGTGCTGTTTTCCTCTGTTCCGTCCAGAGAAAGGTGCATATAATCATATACCTGATCATAAGGGATCACCACACCGGCGCCATGGGAACAGAATACCGAATCAGGAGTGTTACGGAGGTCAGCCTGAGGATCATAACCCTTATTGAGTATTACATCTTCTGCATTGCGGCATACGTCATAGCCGTCATTAACCATGGTTACGCTGCCCTGGCCCTGAGTGTATGCGGCTATCTCCCTGGGATAATTTTTGAGTGCAGATACAGCTGCCCTGCCTTTTATCACGGAGGTTCCCTTTGCTTCATTCAGTTCAGGCATGCCAAACTGTGCGTGAATACGGTCCAGGTCATTTAATGCTCTTCCCACGGATCCGGTGGGGACCTCCAGGGAAAATCTGTAATAGGGTTCCAGCAGTACGTTTGATGTCATCATAAGTCCCTGCCGCACAGCCCTGTACACTGCCTGGCGGAAGTCACCGCCTTCTGTATGCTTCAGATGAGCCTTGCCGCCTATGACGGATATCCTCATATCGGTTATGGGGGCGCCGGTAAGCACTCCTCTGTGCTGCCTCTCCTCCAGATGGGTAAGGATGAGCCGCTGCCAGTTCATTGCAAGCATGTCTGTTCTGACGTTTGTTTCAAATATCAGTCCGCTGCCGGCAGGAAGAGGTTCCATCAGAAGATGCACCTCAGCATAATGCCTCAGAGGTTCAAAATGGCCTACTCCTACCACAGGCTGGGAAATGGTTTCCTTATACATTACTTCACCGCTGTCAAAGGTTACTGCCAGGTCAAACCGCTCCTTCACAAGGTTTGTAAGGATTTCCAGCTGAACATCCCCCATGACGCAGACGGAGATTTCATTGTGTTCCTCGTCCCAGGCTACTGTAAGCTCTGGGTTTTCCTCCTCGAGGATCTTAAAATAAGGAAGAACTCTTACAGGGTCCTCACCTGCAGGAAGCAGTACCCTGTAGTTAAGGATAGGCACCATCAGCGGCAGCACGGACTCTTCCTCAATACCGAAGCCCTGGCCTGCAAAGCTTTCCTTCAGGCCTGCCAGGGCACATATGTCCCCGGCCTCTGCAGTTTCTTTTGTACTGAATCTGCTTCCGCTGTAATAGCGGATCTGGTTTATCTTGGACTGTCCGTCCCCGTCCGGCAGGACCGTTTTATTCTTCAGTCTTCCTCCTGTGATTTTCACGAAGGTCAGCCTGCTGCCGTCATTTTCTCTCAGTATTTTGTAGGCTCTCGCACCGAATTCCTCAGGATAATCCGGCATAAGAGTATAGCTGTCCAGTGCATCCAGGAGTTCCTTCACTCCTCTGGTCCCCATGGTCTTCTCAGCTGCTGCAGGTCTTCTGAAGGGATTATCCGGCTGTATTTCCCTCTCCAGAGCGTGTCCGAAGAAACAGGGAAACATTTTTCTGTCCAGTATGAGCTGCTGCATCATTTCCACCGGAATCTCTCCGGTTTCCAGATAGCATTCCATGGCTTCCTCCGAGCACATGGCAGCTGCATCATATATGTCTTCTTTTTTTCCGGCGGTGAAATCCACCAGATCCGATGTGAATGATTTTTTAAATGAATTGAACAGCACTACTCTGTCTGCCCCGTCCTGATCCATTTTATTAAAAAACACAAATGCCGGCAGTTCATACTCTGCCAGCATTTTCCACAGGGTTTCTGTCTGACCCTTGATGCCGTCAGAAGCACTTATAAGCAGTACCGCATAATCCAGAACCTGCAATGACCTTTCCATCTCCGCAGAAAAATCTGCATGTCCGGGAGTATCTATGAGAACAAATTCCGTGCTGCCGTAAGTGAATCTGGCCTGCTTTGAATATATGGTAATACCTCTTCGGCGCTCCATTTCGTCATTATCCAGGAAGGATTCGCCCTTATCCACCCTGCCGTATTTTCTTATGGCACCTGACAGATACAGCATCGCTTCGGAAAGAGTGGTCTTTCCCGAATCTACATGTGCGATTATGCCTATAGTTATTTTCTTCAATGCTGCTGCCTTTCATTAATACAGTTTTTGAAATTGCTTTTCCATGATGCTGTGCACTTCGCTGCAGTCAGGCTATCTGCGGGATTTTTTTCTTTCAATAACCTCCGCATACTTCGCATAAACATGGGGAATGATATCTTCCCATGGAACCGGAATGGTCGCACGGGCCTTAAGGGCTGCCGCCTTAAGCATTTCCCTGTTTTCAAAAATCTGCAAAATCTTGCCTGCCATGGCTTCGGCATTGTCTTCGGCTATAAAGCCGTTAACATCAGGATTGATGATTTCCGCCGAGTTTGAACCCTTCACAAGAAGTGCGGGAGTCTCCAATATGGCGGCCTCCCGGAGCACCAGAGGTGCATTGTCATATACAGACGGGAAGAACAGCAGATCCGACGCCAGAAAAACACCGGAAATGAGTTCTCTGTCTGAGATACGACCGGCAAATTTTACCTGTGGTTCTTTAAGACCCAGTTTTTCGGCATAAGCAGTAATAGCACGTTCGTCACCGCCGGAACCTACCACCAGAAGACGGAAGTCCGGGGATCGGTCACAGATCAGTCTGAAGGTGTCCAGCACAAGACGCATATTTTTCTGCCAAACCTGGGTACCCACAAACAGAAGATTGTTTTTTGTCCCGTCGATTGCAAATCTGCGTACGGCTTCCGCCTTCAGAAGCTCAGGATTTTCCGGCATTGTAATATTGGTGCCGTTCTCCATTACGGTGATTTCTCCTTTGTAACCGTAAGAACGCAGTGTTTCGGCGGTACCGTAGGAACAAGCCCATACGCTGTCGCAATGGTCATAAAAAGAAACGATTGAATCTGTAACACACTGTGCCAGAGGCTTCAGATGGGTAACCTGATATATATCATCGTAATACTTCGAATGGAATGTGGCCACAATCGGTATGTCAAGGGTCTTTGCGGCTTTCAGTGCACTGGTCCGCTGTGTAAACGGACTGTGGAAATGCATGATATTAATCCCGTGATCCCTGCAGTGCTTCAGTACTTTTGCAGAGCATGAAGCATTCTGGGGCCAGGATACACTGTAATCAGAAAAAGGAAACCGAAGTGCTGCTGCGCGGATGACATCATAAGAAAATACGCTGTCATCATAACCGCCCTTTGCGGCCGGACAGAGCACAGAAGAATATGACTGCTTATTCATGATTTCCGCATAGTTGTGGACAGTCTGAACCACCCCGTCAATAACAGGGAAGAATGTGTCCACAACCTGGAGCGAATTGATTGATTCCGATGCTGACATTTTATATTTAACTCCTGCTGGCAGACAAAAATCTGCTCCTTCTTTTCATGATTTCAATT
>JABUTA010000090.1:0-1832 GCA_021443845.1 Parasporobacterium sp. | reverse complement strand
TCCATTACCGGAGCGTCTCCCAAAAGCCCGCCCATTACAATGGTATCACCGACCTTTGTACCCGGTGTCGGAAGCACACGGACAGCTGTGGTCTTGCTGTTTACCATGCCTATGGCTGCTTCGTCGGCAATGATAGCTGAGATGGTCTCTGCAGATGTATCTCCCGGAACCGCTATCATATCAAGGCCTACCGAACATACGCAGGTCATGGCTTCAAGCTTGTCAATGCACAGGGTTCCGCATCTTGCGGCTGCAATCATTCCCTCGTCCTCAGATACAGGGATAAATGCACCTGACAGTCCGCCTACTGAAGAAGATGCCATAACACCGCCCTTCTTCACTGCATCATTCAGCATGGCAAGAGCCGCCGTGGTTCCGTGGGTTCCGCATACCTCCAGGCCCATTTCCTCCAGGATACGGGCAACAGAGTCGCCTACTGCAGGTGTGGGAGCCAGTGACAGGTCTACTATTCCGAATGGAGTATCAAGTCTCTTTGAGGCCTCCTGGGCCACCAGCTGACCCACACGGGTGATGCGGAATGCAGTTTTCTTGATAGTCTCCGCCACAACATCCAGAGGCTCGCCCTTAACAGACTGAAGTGCCGAATACACAACACCCGGACCTGAAACGCCCACATTGATAACCTTTTCAGCTTCTCCCGGTCCGTGGAAAGCTCCCGCCATGAAGGGGTTGTCTTCTACGGCGTTGCAGAATATTACCAGCTTTGCACAGCCGATGCCGTCCCTGTCCTTTGTAAGCTCTGCGGTTTCCTTTACCACCCTGCCCATTAATGCAACTGCATCCATGTTGATGCCTGCTCTGGTGGAGCCTACATTTACAGAAGAACATACCAGTTCTGTTTCATTAAGAGCCTTCGGAATGGAATTGATAAGGTTCTTATCTGCCTCGGTCATTCCTTTCTGGACCAGTGCAGAAAATCCGCCGATGAAATTGACACCGCAGTTCTTTGCAGCTCTGTCCAGAGCAACGGCTATGGGTGAATAGTCCTTCTCCTTGCAGGCTGCTGCCACCATGGCAATGGGGGTTACGGAGATCCTCTTGTTTACGATGGGAATGCCCAGTTCCACCTCTATGTCATTTGCAACCGGTACCAGCTTCTCTGCATAACGGCAGATTTTGTCATATATATTGGTGCATACCCTGTTAATGTCCTCGTCGGCACAGCTCAGCAGGGAAATGCCCATGGTTACCGTTCTGATATCCAGATGCTGCTGCTCAATCATCTGAATAGTTGAAAATATATCTTTCTGATTAATCATCTGATCACCTTCCGCAGTAAAATGCCTTAGATAGTATGCATTGCATCAAATATTTCTTCTCTCTGAATATGGATGGATAATTCCATTTTCCTTCCGAGATCATTTAATCCGTCTGCTGCATCCTTGAAGGTTACACCGGCTGCTGACAGATCCACTGCCATGACCATGGTGAAGCTGTTCTGCAGAATGGTCTGGGAAATATCAAGTACGTTGATATTGTACTCAGCCAGCTTGTTGCAGATAGCGGCGATGATGCCTACTCTGTCCTTTCCTACTACGGTAATAATTGCGTTCATTCAGAACCTCCATATTTTACAATCGTTCTATATCTGTCACCGGGAACATACTGTTAATGTTCCGCTTATATCACATTCATAATATCGTTCCCTGGGATAATTTCATTTTCCCGTCACAGAGCTAAATATTCTCTCTGTTCTTCTGTAAGCACATCTATGCTTCTGCCCAGCATCATAAGCTTTCTTTCAGCTACCATGCTGTCCACCTCTTCCGGCACATTGATGAGCTTTTCCTTCAGCTCAGATGCGTGCTCCA
>JABUTA010000008.1 GCA_021443845.1 Parasporobacterium sp. | reverse complement strand
TTATTAAATACTCTAAAACAGCGTCCGGTACATCATGAATAGACGCTGCTGAAAAATTACATATAAATTTAAGAATACCAGCAGCCGTATGATTCCTTTTTTAATAAAGGGAATCATACGGCCCGGTAAATCATTTTGCCATCTTCTTCTCGATGAAAGCAACTAATTCTCCTACTGTTGAAACTTTTTCGTCAAGTTCGATTTCCTGACCAAGTTCATCTTCAAGATTCATGAGCATTTCAACTGTATCGAGGGAGTCGATACCGAGTTCTGCAAAAGTTGTTTCCGGCTTGATATCAGCAACGTCACATTCATTTCTTTCTGCAATAAGTTTTGCGATAGCTTCAAAAACCATAGTAGTCCTCCTTTTAAGCCTGTTAAGGCCAAAATAATATCTGATCAAAATCGTACTCTTTCTGCAAAACGTACAAAAAACAGCACAATTAACCAATCATGCGTTTAAAGTGTAAAACAACCACTGTGTTATGTCAAGGCAAAACATGTGGATAAGCTGTGGATAACATCAGCTGTTGCCTCTGGTTTTATTGTAGCCCTTTGAAAATGCATCATACTTACTTATGGCATGCTTTTCGAGCTCATCCAGTGTCCTGTACCTGCTTCCTTTCAGAGGTATTATCCTTATCCTGAATCTGTTTCCGTATTTCCAGTCTGCATAAACGTCACCGTTTCCTTTACCGGAAAAATGCTGGTTTATCCGGGCCGCAACATTTATACCCTGTCCAACATAATATTTATTCTGAGTCCTGTTATGCAGTATATATACACCTTTAAAAACGGGAATCTCATATTTTTTCCTCAGTTTCAGAAAAGCTTCGGGGGTAATGGATGTTTCACCCTTTGTCAGTCTTTTTACCCGGTCCTTACTGAGTATTGTCACAGATATTCCTGCAATTCCGCTGAGCAGCATCAATACAGCTATGACAAACAGCGCCATGCCGGTATCCTGCCAGTCGCCGGAAGGTTTTATTATCATGAACACTATCCCCAGCAGGATGATGGTAATGCTTCCTATTATCATTTTCTCTGTTCTTCCGGGGAAAATCCTGCGTATCCCGAGGCTATATTTATCAGAATCTGAGCAGCTGACTCCATTCCTTCAACGGAAATATATTCGTACGGTCCGTGAAAAGCATGACCTCCTGTGCCGAGATTAGGACACGGAAGGCCTCTGAAGCTCAGCTGGGCACCGTCTGTACCTCCTCTTACGGGTTTCACGGACGGTACAAGACCTGTTTTGATTATGGCTTCCTTTGCATGCTCTATCAGGTGCATATGTGGTCTTATCTTTTCAATCATATTCCTGTAGGAATCTTTTATTTCAATTTTTACGGTTCCATCACCGTATTTACCGTTCAGTTCAGATGCAATATCATTAAGAACCTTCTTTCTCTCTGCAAATTTCAGTTCATCATGATCTCTGACTATATAGTACAGTTTTGCACTTTCCACTGCCCCGGACATACTTACCAGATGATAAAACCCCTCATATCCTTCAGTGTTTCTTGGCGTTTCGGTTTCCGGAAGCATGCTGTTGAATTCTGCCGCAGCACAGGCAGCATTGACCATAACATCCTTAGCGCTTCCGGGGTGCACATTTACACCTGTAAATACAACCGATGCCGAACACGCATTGAAATTTTCATATTCTATCGTGCCTTCCGTATCTCCGTCTGCAGTAAAAGCAAAATCAGCTCCGAAGGCTTCCAGATCCAGCGTCTGTGCACCTCCTCCTATTTCTTCATCGGGAGTAAATGCAATGCAGATCCTTCCATGGGGAATATCGTTTTTAATTATTTCATCTGCCATGGTGATTATTTCTGCTATACCGGCTTTATCATCGGCGCCGAGAACTGTGATTCCGTCAGAAGTAATGACCGTTCTGCCTTTCAGCTCATAAAGCTCGGGAAATTCAGACGGACTGAGAACTCTTCCTGACTCCGACAGGGTTATATCACCTCCGTCATAATCATAATGCAGTACCGGGACCGTTCCTCTGCTGCAAAAATCAGAAACCGTATCAAGATGGGCAATAAATCCTATTGCAGGAGCATTTTCACATCCTTCACAGGCAGGAATATGACCTGTGACATTACATTTTTCATCAACAGCTGCATCCGAAATACCGATTTCATGCATTTCCTTCACCAGGAGTTCGGCCAGGTCAAACTGACGTTCTGTGGAAGGCTGCGTGGTGCTGTTTTCATCTGAACTTGTATGTACCCTTACATATCTGCAGAATCTTTCCGTTAGTCTGTCTTTCATGAAAATCTCTCCTTATGAAAACAGGAGCCTCATGACAGGCTCCCATAAATATACATGCGGATGGTGGGACTCGAACCCACACGATTCATCATCGTCAGATTTTGAGTCTGATGCGTCTGCCATTCCGCCACATCCGCAGACCCGGATATTATATCAGAGAGATAAATCGAATACAAGATTATGTGATAAAAAGAACGTGTAATATTAAAACAGGCTGCTCCCGTAAGGAACAGCCTGCCGTTGCTGTGATAAATACTTATAAAATCAGATATTAATGCCTTTTAATGTTACTGATCAGATTCAGGATCAGGCTGCAGGATCAATACGGATCATACCGTTCTCAAGAACAGTAATCACGCCATTAACCGATGAGGTTTCATCAACATCAAGTACTGATACATAAGATGTTTCAGTCACATTCCAAACTGAACCGTTTGTAAGGGTAAGGATCACACCATTATTTACTGTTTCAGCTGGTGTGCATTTTACAACGCCCATATATTCACGGCATCCGTAAACTGTGCCGTCTTCAAGAACAACCGGATCGTCACCGTAGGCAATTGTGCGTTCAACTCCGTCTACGGTATGCTCACAGTAGCCTGATGAAATAATACCGTTGAATTCAGTATTATCCAGAGTCAGTACAAGGTTCTTTGATGTATACTGATGGCAGTTGAAAATATCAGATGTTACAGCGGTCTCTCCGTTGCAGTCTTCCACATAAACCTGAACAGCTTCATTATAATTGTATGAACCTGCTCCCTCTCCCCACATTACAGACGCCTGATGCCAGTTATCCGGATCTGTAACGTCAAATGCTTCGTCTTTTCCTGCAATGCTGTCATCAAAATCAATAGATGTACCGCCTAAAGAGCCGGGATCGTCAGAGTCAAAAGCAAGAACAAAAACAGGAGAATTAACCTTGCAGTTTCTTACATAAAGGTTGGAACCTGTAGCACCCATTACCATACCGCCTTCGGAAGCACCTTCATCTGTAAGCTGGTCCTGAACATATCCGTCGCCTGTTCCTTTGTAAATGAATGCAGTCTCGCCTGCATTAAGTTCAGAATCTGCGCACATTGTTACACCGCCGGCATTTGAATGACACATTACAATACTCTTGCGGGCATTTACAACAGTTCCGTTTACATAAGCAGATGATGCATATTCGTTTGCTTCTACGTTGCCGTAATCTGCATTTACAACACAGTCAGAGTAAACATTGATGTTTGCACCGATGGAATATGATGAATATCCGGTACGTCCTTTGTCCATATCGGTAATATCCAGTTCACAGTTTGTAAATGTATTCTTTCCTGCGAAATAATACAGTGAATAGTCATTAGTCTGAGGAAGTGCCTGAAGCTGTTCTGCTGTTTCTACCGCTGCAAGCTGTGCAAGATATTCGTCTGTAAGACCGGTAGATGCAACTGCAAACTGTGCCACAGTCATCTCCGAACCATCTTCATTAAAGTAACCTTCACCTTCAACATATGCTGCATTAAGCTCAGCAAGGTCCTCAGCATAAGGATATTCTGTACCGTCTACGGAAACGCATGCCCATCCGAAAGATCTGATAACTGTATTGTTGTAATAAATATCATAATAATCGTCAAACTGGCATGTACGAACTACACCGTGAAGTCCCAGAACCCAGACCGCACAGTCTTCACCTTCAGCATCACCTGTGGAATTGAAATTGCAATCTGATACATAAATTGTCGGATAACTGTCATGTACGGAAAGTCCTCCGAAAAGTGCTGTACGTGTGACCCCATCGCCGGTTACATCGACATTATTAACATACACAACAGAAGAACCTGTTGCAGCTATTGCACATCCGTCACCTGTAAAATCATTTCCGCCTGATTCATGGTTACCGGTCTGCATGATGTGGAATTTTGAATCGGAAATGGTGTAGGTATCATTTACAACTGTAACGATACTCATATTTGGTGCATCAGCTGTAATATCAACACCGGAAATGCCGTTTTCATCAATGGTTCCGTTTACGGCATCTTCAACATAATGCAGCCCGTTCTGTTTGAGAATAACTGATTTTGTCTGATAGTCTTTTGAGCTGTCAGCACTCTTTGATTTCGGCATTACGGTAAACACTATTTTTCCTTCATAGGTTCCCGGAGCCTGGTTAACAACCTGTCCGTTTACAGTCATGATAACACAGAATCCTTCTTCTCCTATGTAAAGATTGCCTTCTTCAAGAGTAACACCGTTCTCAAAAACAAGAGTTTCGGTAATAACCTGGCCCACTTCGGGAACTGTTTCTTCTTCAGAACCGCCTGATTCTCCGCCTTCTGACCCGCCTTCCTGTGCAGGAGCATCTGCTGATTCACCTGAAGCTTCAGGACCGCCGGCAGACTCACCTTCAGGTGCGGGACCTGCAAAAGCTGTGAGGCTCATACATACAGTTACTGCCAGTGCTGCAAAAACACACAATAATCTTTTAAGTTTCATTTTTACCTCCAAACAATGTATTTATCTTTCACAACCATTTTTATTATACTTTAATAAATCTCAAACGTGCAATACATTAATAATTGATAAAAATGAACAAAAACCTATGGATATATTCACATCCCGGGACGGTCATTCCTGATTTTCTTCAACATAATACGGTCTTAACATTGCGGACACCTGTTGTCCGTTATAATAAAGTTCACCGTTTTCTCCTTTTGTATATGAACTGAGAAAATCGTAAAACGGGGCAACCTCTTCCTTTGGATAACTGTGAGTTTTGCCTTCAATGATCATCCATCTGCATATGGGAATACCCTCTTTATTGCTGTAGGTGTACATTCTGAAAATATCTTTTTCCTCCAGTACGTAAGAATCCTGCTCGAACTCATACAATCCCCGCCAGTATGCCAGGTGGCTTTCGGCAGCTTCATCATCAATTTCAGGGGTCATATTAAATGATTTCAGATATGTATCTTCTGTACCAAATGAAAATAATATAGCCACCGGAGCAATATTATCTGGGACTCCATAATACTCTTCATCAAAGTATGCCGGTGCACTTAAGGCAGCAGCAGCTATTATGTCCGAAAAATTAATGGCAAGATTCTGTGCCATACCGGCTCCGTTAGAAAATCCTGTAACGTATATACGTGACCTGTCAATATTATAATCTTCGCATACAGTTTCTATGAGATCCCGAAGGAAATCCATTTCTGAATCTATATTCATCCAGTAATGAAAATTTCCGAAAGTGTATAAGGACGAAGGATAAACCACAACACAGTTATTTTCCTCTGCTTTATCATGCCACATGGTCCTGTATATCATATTTTCACCATTCTGCCCGCTGCCGTGCAGACAACTAATAAGGCTGCTTGGTTCAGCTCCTGCAAAACCGATTCCCGGCGTATATATCCAGTAGTCCCTCTGCTGCCCTTCAAACTGCTTTCTGAAATACCTGAAATTGCTGATTTTAATTTCGTATATTTCTCCCCCGTTGATATCAGGGTCAAAGGATACGGAATCATCAGATACCTTTGTTATAAAATTTCGGGATATCATGGCAGCTGCGCTCCCGGAATAGTAATCCAGCTTTCTGCTGAAAAATACAGCTCCCATTTCCTCACTGTAGCTGCTTATTCTTTCTGCAGATGATGTTGCAGGAAGATAAAGCTGATCCGTATATGAAATATTGTACGAGTTTCTGGAACCTTCTGAAATACCGTTGATTTTCTTCCAGAAAGTAATATTGTCAGTAAGGCTTTGGGTGACATTGTTTCTCACCAGCCATACGCTCAATGCCCAGTCTCCCGCTTTATCAGAGAAAAAGGACTGCTGTTCTTCTGACAGCCCGCTGCCGCCAAAGGCAACCAATCCTGTATATCTGTCATGATTAAGGCATGCTTCATAGCATGCATAGTCCGCCCCATTTTCATAGCCTATGATAAATACAGATGAATTTTCTGAAATATATTCCGATGATACTTCATTATATACAGCTTCATAATAAGCTTCAGCTGATTCTTCGGAACTCCAGTCTGTCTGCAGACATACGACAGCGAAGTTGTCTGTTGCAGAGAAAAAAGGCCATTCCGTCATTTCCATAAAGGAATTGACTTCTTCCTCCGATGGAATGAGCATAAAGCAGATTTTATCCGCTTTATTATCACCCAATGGTTCATATACACAGTATTCATGATCATCTGAAGTTATGTAATATGTTATTTTTTCTGAAATTTCCGGGGCACTCCCGTTCAAAGAGTCACCTGAAAAGTTCTCATCAGGAGATCCTGCCGATTCTCCTCCTGACTCTCCTCCTGAATCCCCTGCTTCCTCATCTGAAGGTACTTCCGGCACAGGAGGATCAACTGTTTCAGTTACAGACGTTACAGGTTCAGCATAAATTTCACATGGAAATATGAGAAATGCCGCAATAATAATACATATGATCTTTTTAATAAAATTTTTCATTGGATATTCCCGTCGATGTTGTAAATCATTATCAGCCATGACATTTTAAAGCATCTACTTAAATTTAAATTAAAAAACAGGCACCCCGTTTTACACGGAATGCCTGCATTTTATGGTTTTTAAATCATAGCTGTGATTACTGTTACTTATTTAGCGTAATTCGTGACACGAGATTCACGAATGATATTAACTTTAATCTGTCCCGGATATTCAAGTTCATCTTCAATCTGTTTTACAATATCGCGACCCATGATGACCATATCGGCATCACTGATCTTATCCGGTACTACCATGACTCTGACCTCACGGCCGGCCTGAATTGCAAAGGACTTCTCCACACCTTTATATTCATTGCAGATATCCTCTAATTGTTTGAGTCTGTTTGTGTATGTGTCTAAGTTTTCTCTTCTTGCACCCGGTCTTGCTGCACTGATAGCATCAGCAGCCTGTACTATGCAAGCAATAAGTGTTTCCGGTTCAACATCACCATGATGAGCAGCAACTGCATTAACAACTGTTGCATTTTCCTTGTACTTTTTACAAAGGTCCACACCTATCTGAATATGTGATCCTTCGATTTCGTGGTCGATTGCCTTACCTATATCATGTAAAAGACCTGCTCTCTTGGCAAGACGTACATCGCATCCCAGTTCTCCTGCCAGAAGACCTGACAGTATGGCAACTTCTATAGAATGCTTAAGTGCATTCTGTCCGTAACTTGTACGATATCTCATCTTACCCAGCAGTTTGATAAGTTCAGGATGTATGCTGTGTACACCAACCTCAAGTATGGCAGCTTCACCTGCTTCCTTGATGATCTTATCAACTTCCTTCTGAGCTTTTTCAACAGTTTCTTCAATCCTTGCCGGATGTATACGGCCGTCAACGATAAGCTTCTCCAGTGTTATTCTGGCAACTTCACGTCTTACAGGATCAAAGCCTGATAAGATAACTGCTTCAGGTGTATCGTCAATAATGAGGTCAACACCTGTGATTGTTTCAAGGGCTCTGATATTTCTGCCTTCACGGCCGATTATACGTCCCTTCATTTCATCGCTTGGCAGCTGCACTACTGATACAGTAGACTCAGAAACATGGTCTGCTGCCGAACGCTGAATGGCACTGACAATATATTCCTTGGCTTTATTATCAGCTTCTTCCTTGGCTCTGGCTTCATGTTCCTTGATCATTCTGGCAGTGTCAATCTTTACATCTTCTTCTACACTCTTAAACAATAACTCTTTGGCCTGGTCGGAGGTGAGACCTGATATTCTTTCCAGTTCTCTTGTTCGCTCTTCTGTAACATTTTTAAGTTCTTCACGTTCTTTATCGAGCGCCTGCTCTTTCTGAGTAAGTGTATTCTGCAGTTTGTCAAGCTTATCACTCTTCTTATCTACAGACTGCTCTTTCTGAAGAACCCTGTTCTCGTATTTCTGTAACTCACTGCGTCTGTCCCTTGTTTCCTTTTCCAGTTCATTTTTAGCCCTGATAGATTCTTCTTTTATTTCAAGAGAAGCCTCTTTCTTCATGCCTTCTGCAGCCTTAAGAGCATCATCAATGATAACACGTGCTCTTTCTTCAGCACTGCCCACCGTGGCATTATATTCCTTAATGGTCGAATTCTTTGAAATGGTCCAGAATAAGACAGCTCCTATGCAGAATGTCAGTACAGCTATAAGAATAGCTAACCAAATCAGTATCATACGAGGAGCACCTCCTTATTTAGTTTTCATTGTACAAACAACAGTTTATTTTAATTGTATTTGTGCAGATTGTCAAATATTATTGTTAATTCTTATAAAAATTTATTAAAGCACACCATTTCGGTGTGCTTTAACAGTTATTCATTCTTCAAAATAATATTATTTTATCTTATTGGAATCCTTCTGTATTACATCATGTGCACCGCCCTCAACAATAGATGTGGCAGAAACAAGTGTAAGCTTTGCCTTTTCCTGAAGCTCTCTTATTGAAAGAGCGCCGCAGTTGCACATGGTGGATTTAACCTTACTGAGGGAAAGTGCAACATTATCTTTCAGTGTGCCTGCATACGGTACATAAGAGTCAACACCCTCAACGAATGAAAGCTTTGCATCACCGCCCAGATCATAGCGCTGCCAGTTCCTTGCACGGGCTGAACCTTCTCCCCAGTACTCTTTATAATATGTTCCGTTAAGAACGACTTTATTTGACGGGCTTTCATCAAATCTGGCAAAATATCTGCCCAGCATCATAAAGTCTGCACCCATAGCCAGAGCCAGAGTCATATGATGATCAAATACTATACCGCCGTCAGAACATACAGGAATATATATGCCTGTTTCTTCGAAATATTTATTTCTTTCCGCACATACTTCAATAAGTGCACTGGCCTGTCCTCTGCCGATACCCTTTGTCTCTCTTGTTATACAGATAGAACCTCCGCCTATGCCGACTTTTATAAAATCCGCACCGGCTTCTGCAAGAAAGCGGAATCCGTCGGCATCAACAACATTGCCTGCTCCGACTTTTATGGTGTCTCCGTAATTGTCCCTGATCCATTTTAGGGTAAGCTTCTGCCATTCTGAAAAGCCTTCGGAAGAATCGATGCACAGAACATCTGCACCTGCCTCAATAAGAGCCGGAACGCGGACTGCATAGTCCCTGGTATTAATGCCGGCACCTACCACATACCTCTTCTGGGCATCCAGAAGCTCATTCGGATTCTGCTTATGAGTATCATAATCCTTACGGAAAACAAAATAGCAGAGCCTGCCTTCGTCATCAATTATAGGAAGGGAATTAAGCTTGTGATCCCAGATTATGTCATTGGCTTCCTTTAATGATGTATTTTCAGGCGCAGTGATAAGCTTTTCCAGGGGTGTCATGAATTCACTGACTTTAAGATCTTTGCTCATTCTGCTGACACGGTAATCTCTGCTGGTAACAACACCCACCAGCCTGCCTGCAGCTGTGCCGTCTTCAGTAACGGCTATTGTGGAATGTCCGGTTCTTTCTGTTAATTTTATAACATCAGCAAGAGTATTATCCGGTGAAAGATTCGAATCACTTTCTACGAATCCTGCTCTGTGTTCCTTTGCCCTTTTTACCATGGCAGCTTCGTCTTCCACAGACTGGGAGCCGTAAATAAATGATACGCCTCCTTCTGTTGCAAGTGCCACTGCCAGTCTGTCACCTGAAACAGACTGCATGATGGCGGAAACCAGCGGTATATTCATGGTTATAGCCGGTTCCTCACCTTTTTTATATTTCACCAATGGAGTCTTAAGTGATACGTTAGCCGGGATACATTCACTTGAAGAATAACCCGGAATAAGAAGATATTCGTTAAAAGTTCTTGATGGCTCATTGATATAGGTTGCCATAAATTCCTCCCTGAAAAATAAAATCAAATACGATCAAGTTTCTATAAGTGTATTAATTGAGTATCCTATATTTTAATGAATTGTACAAGTATTATTTTTTAAAGATTACTGATTCTTTTTAAGTGCGCCGGATAAAACAGGGAAAAGCATGCCGCCTATGGCGTTTCCGACAATTATTATAAGTATGAACACAAAAGCTTTTACTGATACAATACCTGAAGCCGCAAAATAGAACATATCAGCGATCGAGTGCTCAAACCCGCAGAGTATAAATACCGGAATGCAGAAAACTATGCCTGCTATGGTTTTGTGTTCTCTGAAAATGCTTACGGCAAGATACATGAGAATTCCACAGAAGATGCCCCTTATCAGTGCAGCCGGAAAAGTCTGTTCCAGTTTTGCAAGGCAGATGGTTTCAGCAGTATCTCCTACAGCAGGAAGGATATACCGGATTCCTATACCGCAGACGATCGTGGCTATTGCATTGCCCAGAAGTCCCAGCAAAAGTACAGACCACTCTTCTTTTCCGTGCTTCTCCGGAATAAAACCTATCTTTCCGGTAAAAAGTGAATAGCCTTTAAAACATATACACAGAAGCGCAACCGAGAACAGTATTGCTCCCACATATTTAGGTTCCACTGATAAAAATACAGTGCCACCGATTGAAATAAGAATACCTGCAAGAATACCTGAAATTGTTTTTTTCATCTTTACTCCTTTACTGTGCTGAAATAAATACATAAGGCGCACCTGACATCAATCAAGTGCGCCCAGACGGCCGGCATAAATCCATGTTTTCTGTTTCTTTGTGGTGCTCCACAGTTCCGTCAGTAGCAGAAAACATATAAAATATTCTGCGATTCTATAATAAGATCATTCTATTGTCAATATTAATTCAGATCATAAGGCGTTGCCTGATATACATAATAATTAAGCCAGTTTGTGTATAGGGTATTTGCATGTGCACGCCATGTCAGAAGAGGCTTGTTTTCAGGATTATTGTCGGGATAATAATTTTCGGGAATTGACGGATTCAGACCTCTTCCCATATCACGTTTGTATTCATAATCCAGTGTTTTTCTGTCATATTCGGGATGTCCGGTGACAAATATCTTCTTACCGTCTTCTGCGATAGCAAGGAATACTCCTACATTCTCAGAGTCAGCAAGTACAGTTATTTCTTCATTTGCATATATATCCTCAGCGCTTATCTCAGTATTTCTGGAATGAGGTGCCAGGAATACATCATCAAATCCTCTTACCAGCGGAGTCTTTCTGTGGTGGACATTGTGTCTGTATATTCCTGATACCTTACGGTCGAGCATACGCTTCTTCATTCCGTAGAAATGATAGAAAGCAGCCTGGGCAGCCCAGCATAAGAATATGGTGGATGTTACATTTGTCTGGGACCAGTCCATGATCTCCACGATTTCATCCCAGAAATCAACATCTTCGAATTCCATGAGTTCAACAGGGGCACCTGTTATGATGAGTCCGTCAAATTTTCTGTGTTTTATTTCTTCAAACTTCAGGTAAAACTGATTAAGGTGTGACATGGGAGTGTTTTTGCACTCTCTGTTCGGTGCTACAAAATAAAGATTAACCTGAATAGGAGTATTGGACAGACTCCTTAACATCTGAATCTCGGTATCTTCTTTAAGGGGCATCAGATTCACCATCACAATTTCCAGAGGACGTACATCCTGGGTAAGCGCCCTGGTTTCATCCATGATAAATATATTTTCATGTTCTATTATCGCTCTTGCTGGCAGATCCTTCTGAACTTTGATCGGCATATATGACTACCTCCGGTTAATAAATAATATAGTGGATTATAGCATCAATATGCAATATTGCAAACTGATGCATTATTTCAGAAACATTGAAATATATTCTTCCTCAGTAATAACAGGTATTCCAAGGCTTATGGCCTTCTTATTCTTTGACGAAGCTGATGAACTGTCATTATTGATCAGAAAAGACGTTTTTGAAGAAACACTTCCGGCCACCTTGCCTCCCATGCTTTCAATCTCATTTTTAAGAGCATCCCTGTTTTCATAGTGTTCCAGACTGCCGGTAATAACAAATGTTTTTCCTTCAAGGAGCTGCATGCCTTCCGATTGTGAATCAACCGGATCGGGAAGATGTATTTCTGAAAGCAGTTCATCAAGCATTCGTTTATTATCCTGATTACGGAACCATTCGGTAATATTTGCTGCCATAATACCACCTATACCGTCAATTCCCGTCAGAATATCAGCAGATGCATTTCTGATAAGTGAAATGTCATTATGAAAATATCTGCATATCAGCTTTGAATTCTGTGTTCCGACTCCTGTTATTCCGAGACTGTTTATCAATCTGTATGCTTCGGTATTTCTTGACCTGTCAACAGAGCTTATAATGTTTTCGTAGGATTTTTCGCCGAAACCGGGCATTTCAGTAATCTCATCTTTATGTTTTTCAAGTCTGTATAAATCAGCGAATTCCGAAACGAATCCCTTTGCTATGAATTTTTCAAGAGTTTCTTCTGAAATTCCGTCAACATTCATGGCATTCCTTGAGACAAAATCCGCAAAAGTTTTTATCTTTTTAGCCGGACATTCCGGATTTGGACAGATAAGTGTTTTTACATCACCCTCTTGTTTTATAACCGTCGAACCCGAGCATGCAGGACATGTATCGGGAATGATGCATTTTCCGCTGCCTGTAAGATTGTCAGCTATCTGGGGAATGATCATATTGGCCTTATAAACAGTAATCCTGTCTCCAATACCCAGTCCGAGGCTTTCAACAATACTTAAATTGTGAACGCTTGCTCTTGATACAGTCGTTCCTTCCAGCTCAACCGGTTCAAATATTGCCACAGGATTTATCAGCCCTGTACGCGATGGAGACCACTCTATATCAATAAGAGTTGTTTCGGCAATTTCGTCCCTCCATTTGAACGCAATGGCATTTCTCGGAAACTTTGCTGTTCTTCCGAGGCTTTCACCATATGCTATATCATCCATCAGCAGAACGAGTCCGTCTGAAGGAATATCAAATGTATTGATTTCCTGTCTGTATTCATTGACTGCATCCTTTACAGAGCTGCCGGTTACGGTTTTATAGGGAACAACATCAAAACCGTTTTCTTTCAGCCATATAAATTTCTGTTCATTTGAGTTGTCAAAATCCGTACCTTCTGCATTTACAAGGGCGAAGGCATAAAACCGTACATTCCTTGAAGCAGTAACAGACGGATCCAGCTGTCTTACTGAACCTGAACATAAATTTCTCGGATTTTTATATTTTGCATCAGCATTCTCTATTTCATTGTTTATCTTATCAAAATCCGAATATGAGATCACAGCCTCACCGCGGATAGTAAGTCTGCCCCTGAAGGGAATGCTCAGGGGAATATTTATAAAAGTTTTTGCATTTGAAGTTACTATTTCTCCTATTTCTCCGTTTCCCCTTGTTACCGCTTTGCTGAGATTGCCGTTTTCGTATGTAAGTACTATGGTAAGTCCGTCAAGCTTCCAGGAAAGCAGCCCCTTCTGATTTCCGAGAAATAATGCAAGCGTTTCAGGCTCCTTGGTTTTGTCAAGGGAAAGTGCCGGTGTCTCATGAGCTTCTTTCTGAAGCTGATCGGAAACTTCATATCCAACATGCTGGGTGGGAGAATTAGCCAGTACTATTCCGGATTCCTGTTCCATTCTGACCAGTTCATCATACAATCTGTCATATTCATGATCAGACATTATTTCTTCACTGTCATTGTAATATGCCCTTGAAGCGGCATTTAACAAACTGCACAGTTCTGATATTTTTTCTTTTATTCCTGCTGACATACCATTTTCTCCTGTCCTCAAGACTCACCCTCAGCCTTGTTTAATTCCTTCATGAGTTTCCTGACCTCCGCTTCCGTCAGATTTCTGTAATGGCCTTCTGACAGATTCCCCAGATTTATGTTTATGATCCTTATCCTTTTAAGGGAAATGACTTTATACCCCAGTTCACTGCACATACGCCTTATCTGTCTGTTAAGCCCCTGTGTAAGAACGATATTAAAGGAACATTTTCCCGTAGCCTCCAGCCGGCAGGGCCTGGTCATTACTCTGTATCTGCCGTCTTCCTGTTCGATTTCCACCCCATCCTGCATGTTTTTAATAAACTCACGTGTCAGCGGTCTGTTGACAGTAACTTCATATTCCTTCTCATGATGGTTGCTGCTTCTCAGTATTCGGTCTGACAGTTCTCCCGCATTTGTCAGAAGAATAAGTCCGGTGGAATTCCTATCCAGTCTCCCTACAGGAAATATACGAACAGGATATTTAATATAATCAATAATATTACCTGCTGTTCTGTCTGAGGTAGTACACTCGATACCTGCCGGTTTGTTAAATGCTATAATAACAAGCCTGTCATCCTTCGAAACTTCTTTTCCGTCAACAGTTACATTCTGTCCCGGCATCACCCTCTGTCCCATTACAGCCGTTATACCATCAACTTTAACCTTTCCGGATTCAATCATCCTGTCGGCCTCCCGTCTGGAGCATATGCCTGCATCCGCCAGAAACTTATTCAGCCTCATCTCTTCTGTTTTATCTGAAGAGTTTTCTGTTATGATTTTTTTTGACAGTTTATTCATATCTTATCTGACCTTTACAAGAAGGAGTCTGCCTTCGTTAACAGTTATTTCTGCTGTCTTTCCGGGTATGACTTCATTACTTATCCCATATTGATACTCACAGCCTATTTCTGCATTTTCAAGACAGTATTTCGCATTTCGTATGTAAATACCTTTTGCAGTTCCCGATATATTTAATAATGAAAAATACGGATATCTGTCTTCTACATAAACAGTCTTATCCGAAACAACCTGCATCTCTGAATAGTCATCAGCCAGCAATGCATTAAATCCCATAGAATGAAGCTTCAGCAATATGGATACGTTTCCCATGGTATGGTCAAAACGCTGGCCTACCATTCCTATAAGAACAAAGTCCGAAAATCCTCTTCTGATTCCTTCCTTTACTCCGAAAACAGAATCAGTATCATCCTTTTCCCGGGGCAGTACAATAGTTTCTACTGAAGTCTCCGGTCTTTCATAGGAATCAAAGTCACCGATTATCAGATCCGGTGATACATTCAGCCTGTCCAGATGCTTCAGTCCGCTGTCGCAGAATATAAAGTAATCATCATTTCTAAGATATTTTCTGATATCATCATATTTTTGTATATCAGCACCACTGACAACAACACATCTTTTCATTTTTTCCACCATAAATATCAGTACTTTACAATCTTTGGAATAACCTTATATACCAGCTTCAGAGGCAGGTTTTCAAATACCTTTGAAGCTTCTCTGAGTTTTTTTCTTATCTCAATATTCTGGGGGCAATGCTGCTCACATTTACCGCAGCCTATACAATTAGAGATACCGGTATACCTGTTCCTTATAACATTGCACATGACATATTCCTTAACCCCGACAAACATACCCTGGGAACAGATGTTATTGTAAGAAGAAAAAATACCCGGAATATTAACTCCCCTGGGACATGGCATGCAATATCTGCATCCTGTGCAGGGTACCTTTGTATTTTTATTGATAATATCAACTACCTTTTCGTAAACAGCAAATTCATCCTCTGTGATATCTCCGGGATTTATTTCCGAAGCAGTTTTAATATTATCCTCAACCATTTCCAGAGAATTCATTCCCGAAAGAACACAGGTTATTTCAGGCTGGTTCCACAGCCATCTGAAGCCCCAGGCGGCAGGGTTTCTTTTAACAGGATAACTGTTCATAAGTTCAACAGCTTCATAAGGAAGCTTATTGGCCAGTCTCCCTCCCCTTAAAGGTTCCATGATAATTATGGGAAGTCCCTTTTCGGCAGCATATTTCAGGCCGGTAATGCCTGCCTGGGAATGTTCATCCATGTAATTGTACTGTATCTGACAGAACTCCCAGTCGTATGCATCAATAAGACTGCAGAACATATCTGAATTGCCATGGTATGAAAAACCAACCTGTCTGATCTTTCCTTCTTCTTTTTTCCCTTTTATCCAGTCCTTAATACCCATTTCACAGACACGGTTCCACGCCCCCGGATCATTAAGCATATGTATCAGATAATAATCAATGTGGTCAGTACGAAGTCTTTCAAGTTCCTCGTTAAATATCCTGTCAAAATCCTCCGGCTTCCTGATAAGATAATGGGGAAGCTTTGTGGCAATATAAATACTGTCTCTGATTCCCAGTTCTTCAAAAATCCTGCCAACGGCAGCTTCACTTCCGGGATAGATATATGCAGTATCATAATAATTTACACCGCCGTCAAAAGCAGCCTTTATCTCACTTTTCGCTTTATTAATATCAATCCTGCCGGCATTAGTTGTAAATCTCATACAGCCGAAACCGAGAGTGGAAATCTTATTTCCGTATTTATCAAATCTGTACTGCATCTTTATAAACTCCGTATATTATAATCCGTTCAAACTTCCCATACCCGGTCATGCTGCCACATACTCGCAAGTCTACCATAGCTTCGAGAAATCTCTTCCAGTTTTTCAATAAATCAAGAAAAATGGCTTCCTGCGAATTTTTATGGTTTCATAATCAGGAAAAATGGCCAGTTTGCTTTTAATAATCCTGCTGCTTCCCGTGCACACCATATATTTTAATGTGAATATGACGAGCCGTCTTAATTCAGGGATACTGCAGATATTTATGCAGGTGAGGTCATAGGACCACAAGTCCGTATGACCTCAGGGGTACTGAGCAGTAAATCCGTCAGGGATTTACTGCGAATGCCCCGGCCTGCAATAAATATCAGCAGTATCCCATGAATTACAGGCGAAGTCATACTGAACATAAAAATATATGGTATGCACGGAAGCTCAGCCTAATTGTTAATTATGATTTTTCTCAGATTTACCACGCATTTCAGGCATGATAATCCTGAAAACAACAAAATGCACTGCAAAGAATACCGCACTTATTATCAGTATTATCCCCCATATCTGAGGATTAAGCGGCACTAATGAAAAAACCTTCGGCAGCACCAGGCAAGCCCCTGCAGCTGCTGCAGCAAGAAGAACAATAAGCCCGATTTTAAACAGATTAACCTTGCCGCATATATTGAAAACAACAGCTATTCCCAGAATAAGCATCATATAGGTAGCTGCCGCAGCCGTCTGAGCACTGTCCGCACCGATATTTTTAAGCATATATGTCAGGACGATCAGAGCCCCGCCTTCCATAATACCCGTTGGAACCGCAGTTTTTGCAACATTTGCCAGAAATCCCTTTTTGATCCTGTTATTATTAGGCTCAAGAGCAAGGAAAAAAGATGGTATTCCTATTCCTATGGCACCTATAAGTGTCATCTGTATACTTTCGAATGGATATACCACGGATGATGCAAATATAAAAAACGCCGTAAGCACCATAGAAAAAACTGTCTTGGTAATATAAAGTGCTGCTGATCTCTGGAGGTTATTGATAGATTTTCTTCCTTCGGCAACCACAAGGGGAAGGGATGAAAAATCAGAATTCAGCAGGACAAGATTTGCAGCATTTCTTGCGGCATCAGTACCGCTCTGCATTGCAATAGAACAGTCCGATTCCCTTAGGGCCAGCACATCATTAGCACCGTCACCAGTCATGGCAACAGTATGCCCCTTTTTCTTAAGAGCTTTGACAATATCACATTTCTGATGAGGAGTCACTCTGCCAAAAACGGTATATTTATCTACAGCAGCCTCAATGTCTGCCTCATCCTTAAGTATGGATGCGTCTACCCATTTATCAGCATTCAGAAGACCTGCCTGTGCTGCAATCCCGGATACAGTAATGGGTGAATCCCCTGATATTATCTTTATATCCACATCTTCATCCCTGAAAAACTTTAATGTTGCAGGCGCATTTTCTCTTATCCTGTCTCCTATCACTATCAGACTGAGAGCAAATATATTATCAGGTTTCTTAAAATCACCTTCAGCACGGATATCAGGTATTTCAGGTGACCATGCAAAAACAACTACCCTTTTCATTTTTTCCGCATAAGAAGCTATACAGTCAGAAACCCTGCTCATGTCATCCAGTATGAATTCAGGAGCTCCCATGAGAAATGATCCTGTGCCATCCACACACAGCATGCTGAATTTTCTTTCTGATGAGAAAGGTATGAAATGGGATGAACAGTCATCAAAATACACTGATTCCGCATCATAAGAAGCAAAATAATCTCTTACAGCTTCTATGGTAGGATTAGAATCTGTGCTTTTAAGTGCAAATGTTCTTATAACAGCATCAATATTCAGATCTTTAATTCCTGCAGGCAGATTTTCGTTTATATGAAGGATTTCCTCTGCTTTCATAATGCCTTCGGTTATGGTACCTGTTTTGTCAAGCAGTAATGTATCAACCCTTGCAAGATTTTCAACACAGTAAAGATCCTGAACCATGGTTTTATGAGCGGACAGTCTGATAACGGAAACAGAAAGCACTATGCTGACAAGAAGAACCAGTCCTCCCGGAATCATTGACGAAACAGCTGCAACTGTTTTCACCATTGCCGGCGAAAATCCCAGATCCAGCCTGAAAAAATTATTCCATATAAACAACGCTGAAAGAGGAATAATGCATATCACAAGCGCCCTGATAATGGAACTTACTGATTTCATTATCACTGAATCAGGCTTCTTATATTGTTTCGCACCGCTGGTAATCTTATTTGCGTAGTTATCCTCTCCTACATGTTCAACCTCCGCATAAACCCTGCCTGATACCAGAAAGGAGCCTGAAAGAATATTATCGCCGGAAGACTTATATATTGCATCACTCTCACCGGTAACCAGACTTTCATTAACCTGACAGCTGCCATCAATGACAACCGCATCAGCACATATCTGATTTCCGGTGTTAAGTACCATGATATCTCCGAGGACAATATCATTTACATTTATTTCAATATCCGTGCCGTCTCTTATCACATGTGCCTTAGGAGCCGAAATAAGAGACAGTTTATCAATGGTCTTTTTTGCGCGTATTTCCTGAATGGTACCTATAAGGAAATTCCATAATACCACGAGATAAAAAAGTGCATTCTTCAAAGAACCGGAAATGATTATGCACACAAGCAGGATTGTATTGATAAGATTGAACAGGGTGAAAATATTACCCATAATAATCTGCCTGTATGACCTGGTCCTGACATTTCCGGTATTATTAACAAGGCCACGGGAAATTCTTTCCGTGACCTGTTCTGAGGTTAAACCCGAATATATGTTTTTCTGATCAAATTCATTCATTTTTGTTAAGAATCCTGATGCTTACTTCTTCAATCTTGGCACCATCAACTCGTTCTGCTGTTATCATGCAGTCATCAACCTGCACCGTTTCACCTTCTTCAGGAAGACGGTCCAGTTTTTCCATGATAAGTCCCCCGACGGAATCGTAATTTTCAGAGGAAAGTTCAGTTCCCAGCTCCCGGTTGATGTCTGCAATGCTGACAGAACCATGAACCTTATAAACATTTTCCGAAGTGTTCATTACAACGTCGTCTTCGTCATCATACTCATCACGGATTTCCCCGACTATTTCTTCCAGAAGGTCCTCCATGGTAACTATTCCCACCGTCTGTCCGTACTCATCCATGACTGCCATCATGCTCACATGTTCCTTTTTCATTTCAACAAACAGTTCTGAAAGATGTTTCTGTTCAAATGTATAAGGTAAAGGGCGCATATACTTTTCCAGGGAAAAACTGCCTTCATCTTCCCTGCTCAGGAAAATAACATCCTTAAGATTAAGCATTCCTATAAAATGATTGTTTTCATCGTCATATACAGGGAAACGGGTGTACATATTGTCTGTAAAAATGCTTTTAATTGTTTCAAAGTCAGCCGTTCTGTTTACAGCAGTTATGTTCACTCTTGGCACCATTACTCCTCTGGCAACGGTATCATTGAAATCAAAAATATTATTTATTATTTCTTTTTCCTTGTCCTCTATGACACCTTCTTCGGATGAAACTGCAACTATGGAGCGTATTTCATTTTCAGTATAGGATTCAGCCTTTGCGTTTTTATCGATGGAAAACAGTTTCAGAACACCGGAAGAAAGAAAATTAATCGCTGCAGCTATCGGTGTGAATACTATCATCAGAGCATTTATGACCGGTGCCAGCAAAAGTGCAAGCTTTTCAGCATTATAAGTTGCCAGGGTTTTAGGTGTGATCTCACCGAAAATAAGGATCACAACGGTAAGTACCCCTGTTCCGATGCTTATTGCCCAGTTTCCGAATGTATTCTGAACAAAAACCGTGACAAGGGAAGATGCAGCGATATTCACGATATTATTGCAGATAAGAATAACACTGAGCATTTTTTCCCTTTTACCAAGGACCTTTTCAAGAGTCAGCGCATGTTTCATATTCTCCTCAACCATAGTCCTCAGCCTGTGAGGACTTATGGTTGTAAGAGCAGTTTCGGAAGATGAAAATACAGCCGAAAGAAATATCAGTATTACTATAAGTGCTATCTGAATAACTGTCGAAAACATTATTTTGCTACGATATTGATAATACGTCCGGGAACGTAGATTTCTTTTACAATATTGCCTGTAAGTCTGTCGCCAAGTGCCTCTTTTGCCGCTTTAATGGCATCAGCATTTGAAACATCCGCAGGAAGCTTTACAGTACATTTAAGCTTGCCGTTAACCTGTACACCGATTTCTATCTCATCGTCTTTTGTAAGGGCCTCATCATATGCAGGCCAACCCAGATTGCTGTCAAATACTGTAGTATCGTGACCGTATGCCTGCCACATTTCTTCTGAAATATGAGGTGTAAAGGGAGCCAGGAGTCTTATAAGAGTCTCAACCGTTTCCTTATCTATACCGCCATCCTTCTTTGCGATATCTGAAAGTTTGTTGGTGTACTCCATGAATCCGCTGACTACAGTATTAAGGCTGAAGGTTTCAAGACGCTTTGTGATGTCGCAGACCATCTTGTTCCTTACCTTGATCATTTCATCAGTTGCCTGAATATCCTTATCAGCATTGCTCATAACCAGAGTGTAAAGTCTGCAGAGGAATCTGTATACACCGTCTATGCCGCGGTCATCCCATATGGAATCCAGTTCAGGCGGTCCTATGAAAAGTTCATAAAGTCTCAGAGCATCACAGCCGTAATCTCTTACCATATCATCAGGAGATACGATATTTCCAAGAGATTTACTCATTTTTGTGGCTGCACCTGTGACCCTGTCACGTCCGCATACCATTCCCTGGTTGAACAGCTTTCTGAAGGGTTCCTTAAAATCAAGTACGCCTATGTCATTCAGGAATTTGGTGTAGAATCTTGAATAAAGCAGATGAAGTACAGCATGCTCAACACCGCCGATATACATGTCTACCGGAAGGTACTTATCAGCTTTTTCACGGTCTACCAGTGCTTCCTGATTCTTCGGATCCACATAACGAAGGAAATACCATGATGATCCTGCCCACTGAGGCATGGTATTTGTTTCACGTTTTGACGGTGCGCCGCAGCACGGACATGTGGTATTAACCCACTCATCGATAGCCGCCAGCGGTGATTCTCCTGTTCCGGTAGGAACATAGCTTTCCACATCAGGAAGCAGAAGCGGAAGCTGATCTTCAGGAACAGGTACATTACCGCAGTTCGGGCAGTGGATGATAGGAATAGGCTCTCCCCAGTATCTCTGTCTTGAGAATACCCAATCGCGAAGCTTGTAATTTACTTTTCTTGTTCCGATGCCCTTCTGAGCAATCTGTTCAAGGTCTTTTTGTGATAGCATAAGTTAAATGATTATTGTTAATATTTGAGAATAAATAAGATGTTTTCCATGTCATACACGATGCAAATGTAAGCTATCTTCAAAGAAGAGTGAAATATTTCGTTGAAATTATCGCAACAATTTGCCTTTTTTCCTACTTTTGCCGCATAAATGTGGCTACGACAGAGTAAACTCACCCTCAATGCACCAATTATCGGCAGAAGACGCCGCACTGATAGCCAGCTACACAAAAGAGGCTCAGGATGCGGGTAAGATACAGAACGACTGGCTCGGACGCAATCCGATAGACAGTTGCGCGAGGGTGTGCGACATTGCCGCCGACGAACTGGGGCTGGGCAGAAACGCTATTGTCGCCATACTGCTGACCCCATGCTTCACAGACATCGACGACCCACAGATTGCCAAAGTGAAGGACGACTTCGGCGAGACATCCTACAAGATTCTCATAAGCTACATAAAGATAAGGAAACTGTACGAGCGTGCGCGTGTCATTACCGATGACAACTTCCGCAACCTGCTGATGTCGCTGTGCGAGGATGTGAGGGTGCTGCTGATAGTCATTGCGGAGACAGTAGCCTTCCTGCGCCACATAAACGAATTGAAAGAGCCGCCCGTAAGCACCATTCAGGATGCCGCCCTGCTCTATGCGCCACTCGCCCACAAGCTCGGACTATACAAGCTGAAGAGCGAGATAGAAGACCTCTCGCTGAAATACATCGAGCACGACGCCTACTACCACATCAAGGAGAAGCTGAACGCGACGAAGGCTGCGCGCGACAAATACATGCAGGAGTTCATAGAGCCTATAGAGCAGATGCTCACGGAGGCGGGACTGAAGTTCCACATCAAGGGCCGCACGAAGTCAATCCACTCCATCTGGCAGAAGATGAAGAAGCAGAACTGCCCGTTTGAGGGTGTCTATGACCTGTTCGCCATACGCATTATCCTCGACTCGCCGCTGGAACAGGAGAAGGTGCAGTGCTGGCAGGTGTATGCCCTTATCACCAACCGCTACCAGCCTAACCCGAAGCGAATGCGCGACTGGCTGAGCGTGCCGAAGTCCAACGGCTACGAGTGCCTGCACATCACCGTGCTCGGCCCGCAGCAGAAATGGGTGGAGGTGCAGATACGCACGGAGCGCATGGACGCCATCGCGGAGAACGGCCTCGCCGCACACTGGCGCTACAAGGGCGTGCAGAGCGAGAACGGCATAGACACATGGCTGGGCGAGGTGCGCCGCGCACTGGAGACATCGGACAACATCGACATAGACAGCACCTTCTCCACCGCCGCCTACGATCAGGAGGTGTTTGTGTTCACGCCGAAAGGCGAGCTGAAGAAGTTTCCCAAAGGCGCCACCGTACTTGACTTCGCCTACGCCGTACACACAAAGGTGGGCAACACCTGCACGGGCGCAAAGATTAACGGCAAGGCAGTGCCCTTCAGGTATGAGCTTCAGAGCGGCGACAATGTGGAGATTCTCACCTCCAGTCAGCAGAAGCCTAAGCAGGACTGGCTGAACATGGTGGTTACCGGACGCGCCAAGAGCAAGATACGCATGGCGCTGAAGGAGACGCAGGTGAAGGACGGGCTGTACGCGAAGGAGATGCTGGAGCGCAGACTGAAGAACCGCAAGGTGGAGATGTCGGAAAGCACCATGTCGCATCTGCTGAAGAAATTCGGCTACAAGGAGACCGCCGATTTCTACCGCGATGTGGCAAACTCCACGATAGACATGGCTGTTGTCATCGACAAATACATCGAACTGAAAGAGGCGGAGGACAATCCGCAACGAGCAACAGCCGACAGTCAGCAGCCGGCGACAAGCGCGGAGAACTTCGTGCTGAACAGCAACGCGATAAACACGCGCATGAAGACGCAGTTTGCCGCTCAGGGGCAGGATGTGCTCGTCATAGGCAGAAACCTGAAAGGGGTGGACTACTCCCTCGCCCGCTGCTGCAACCCGATATACGGCGACAAGGTGTTCGGTTTCGTAACCATCAACGACGGCATAAAGATTCACCGATGCGACTGCCCCAACGCGAAAGACCTGCACAGCCGCTACGCCTACCGCATAGTGAAGGCTGTGTGGAGTGGAAAGGGCGCTGGGCAGTATGACATAACGCTGCACATAGTGGGCAACGACGACATCGGCATAATGTCGAACATATCGAATGTAATATCAAAGGAGGAACATATCCTCATCCGCTCCATAAACATCGACTCCAACGACGGACTCTTCTCCGGCACAATAACCATCTCCGTGGAAGACCAGCACCGCCTGAACATACTTATAAAGAAGCTGCAACAGGTGAAGGGGGTAAGGCAGGTGAACAGACTGTGAGGATATAGAGTGGAGTTAATGTGAAGTTAAAGGGAAGTTAAAGAGGAGTTAAAGGGACATTACCTTCATGCGCATTAATCATTTGTCACTTTAACTCCACTCCCCTCAGTTACCACTCCCCTTCACTACACCCCAAAAGAAAAACCCACCTAACAATAAACAACTAATCAATAATAATAACTACCATGTTTTCAAATCACCCAAAGGGTCTGCTGTCGGCAGCCCTCAGTAATATGGGCGAGCGTTTCGGCTACTACATCATGAACGCTGTGCTCATTCTGTTCCTATGTTCCAAATTCGGCCTCAGCGATGGTGCCAGCGGCATGATTGCCTCCGCCTTCCTCACACTGATTTACATCCTGAGCCTTGTGGGCGGTATCGTTGCCGACCGCACGAGCAACTACAAGGGCACCATCATCACCGGACTCGTGCTGATGTCGCTCGGTTATGTGTTGCTCACCATCCCTATCACTGCCACAGACACCAACAAGTCGTGGCTGCTGCCGTTCACCTGTGCGGCGCTGTTCATCATCTCTCTCGGCAACGGCTTCTTCAAGGGCAACCTCCAAGCTATCGTCGGACAGATGTATGACAACCTCGAAGAGCAGGCTGCAAAGAAGGGCAAGGACGAACTCGACCGTGTGAAAGGTCTGCGCGACAGCGGCTTCCAGATATTCTATGTGTTCATAAACATCGGCGCACTCGTTGCCCCATTCATCGCGCCATACCTTCGCGGATGGTGGCTCGCACAGAATGGCTTCACATACCACGCAAAACTGCCGGCACTCTGCCATAAGTTCATCAACGACGCTGCGGGCATGAGCGCAGAGGAGATGCAGAACATCAAGGAGTGGTGTGCAGAGGTGAGCAACGGCGCAGTGGCAGAGCCTACCATCGACTTCTGCAACCAGTATCTTGAGGTGTTCAACACCGGCGTACACTACTCATTCTGGGCATCGGTGGTGGCTATGGGCATATCGCTCGTCATCTTCCTCGTGAACAAGAAGACATTCCCGACCCCTGCAAAAAAGGCTGCCGCCGCTGCAGTTGACTACACAGAAGAGGAGCGCAGGACTATGGCTGCGGAGATACGCCAGCGCATGATGGCTCTCTTCGCAGTGCTCGGCATAGCAGTGTTCTTCTGGTTCTCATTCCACCAGAATGCGCAGTCGCTTTCAATCTATGCCCGCGACTTCGTTGATACCTCGTCTATTGCCCCAGAGGTATGGCAGGCAGTGAACCCGTTCTTCGTAATCTTCCTCACCCCGGTAATCATGGCGATATTCGCATGGCTGGCAAAGCGCGGATTCACCTTCTCAACACCGCGAAAGATAGCCATCGGTATGTTCATCGCCGGCATAGCCTACCTCGTGCTGCTGCTCGTGGCACTGGCAAACGGCTATCCTTCTGGCGAGACATTCAACTCTATGCCCGCCGAAGACCAGAACGCGATGAAGGCTGGCGCATGGGTGCTGCTCACAGTTTACTTCTTCCTCACCGTTGCAGAGCTGTTCATATCGCCTCTCGGACTGTCATTCGTGTCAAAGGTTGCACCGAAACATCTGCAGGGACTGTGCCAGGGCCTGTGGCTCGGTGCTACGGCTGTGGGCAACGGACTGATATGGCTTGGTCCCGTCATGCTCAATGTATGGCCGCAGTGGATGTGCTGGACAGTGTTCCTCGCCGTCTGCCTGCTCTCTATGGCTATCATGCTGTCTATGGTGAAATGGCTGGAGAAAGTGTGCAAGACGAACTGATATATTTTAGAAGTTAAAGTAGTTAGGGGAGTTAAAGACAAATGACTTTTTATCAGAGACTTGGCTCTGACGCCGCGTTCATCGAAGAACTGCATGGACACAAACTTCGCAGGTAATGTCTTTAACTCCTTTTACTCCCTTAACTCCTTTTACTCCCCCAAATAACCATACACTTAACTTCCCAATATTTTGAACATCTCATTCGCTGAATTTACCCTTAGCTCACCGCGCGAAAGCCTCTGCCCTAAGGACAACAAACCGGAGTTTGCCTTCATTGGACGGTCCAATGTGGGCAAATCCAGTTTGATAAACATGCTGACAAACCGCAAGGGGCTTGCCAAGACATCTGCCACCCCGGGAAAGACTCTGCTCATAAACCATTTCATCATCAACAAGCAGTGGTATCTCGTCGACCTCCCCGGCTACGGCTTTGCAAAACGCTCCAAGAGTGTGCTGCAGAAGTTAGAGCAGATGATAAGCGGCTACATACTGCAGCGCGAACAGCTCGTGAACCTGTTTGTGCTTGTTGACATACGCCTCGAACCGCAGAAGATTGACCTTGAGTTCATCGAGTGGCTGGGGCAGAGCGGTGTGCCTTTCTCCATAGTGTTCACAAAAGCAGACAAGCTGTCGAACAGCAAGGTGAACACCAATGTCGAGGCATACAAGAAGACACTGCTCGAAACATGGGAGGAACTGCCCCCGATATTCGTCACGAGCGCAGAGAAAAAGACCGGGCGCGACGAACTGCTCGGCTACATAGAAGAAATACTGAAAGGCAATAATTAATTGGAGTTAAAGGGGAGTTAAAGAGGAGTTAGAGGGGAGTTAAAGTGACATATGTATTTGAAGCTCAGGACTATTGTCCCTTTAACTCCACAATAACTCCACTTCGCTCCCATTTTTAGAACCCACCAGAAAAATTGATACCCCTTCTCGACATACAGAACCTCTCCAAGCGTTTCGGCGAGAGGATAATCATCAACGACATATCCTTCTCCATTGGCGAAGGCGAAAAGGTAGGGCTTATAGCGCAGAACGGCGTGGGCAAATCCACACTGCTGTCAATCATCGCCGGCGAAGAGCCGCAGGACAGCGGTAAGGTTATCTTCCGCAACGGCATAAGGGTGGGCTTCCTCCACCAGAAACAGACGTTCAACCCGGAGGAGACCGTACTGCAAACCTGCTTCCCACAATCTGCATTGTACCCCCCCACTCCATCTGCAGCTGCGTGGTCTGCATCACCATTGTTTGATGCGCAGCCATCCACTGCCGCCTATGCGCAGTCCGACGCTATTGCATCGGATTACGCTTCAGAGCAGGAAGACGCCCTCATCCTCAAGGCAAAGCAGGTTCTCACCTCCCTGAAAATCCCCAACCTCAACCAGAAGATAAGCCAGCTCAGCGGCGGGCAGCAGAAGCGTGTGGCACTCGCCAGCGTGCTTATCACCGAGCCTGACCTCCTCATCCTTGACGAGCCTACCAACCACCTCGACCTTGAGATGATTGAATGGCTTGAGGCATACCTGCGGCGGGGCAACAAGACGCTGCTCATGGTGACGCACGACCGCTATTTCCTTGACAATGTGTGCAACCAAATCATCGAGATAGATGACAACACCATCTACACCTATCGCGGCAATTTCTCCTACTACCTTGAGAAGCGGCAGCAAAGAATAGATGTGAGGAACGCCACCATAGCCAGCGCAAACAACCTCTACCGCAAGGAGCTCGAATGGATGCGCCGACAGCCACAGGCGAGAGGCCACAAGGCACGCTATCGCGAGGAGGCATTCTACGAATTAGAGAAGATTGCAAAGCAGCGCATACAGGAGCGGCAGGTGAGGCTGAAGAACAGCAACACATACATCGGCTCAAAGATATTCGAGTGCCAGTATGTCTCCAAATCGTTCCCCATCGAAGGGAAGGACGAGCCGCTCGTCATACTCAAAGACTTCTACTACAACTTTTCCCGCTACGAGAAGATGGGCATCGTCGGCAACAATGGTGCGGGTAAATCCACCTTCATAAAGCTGCTGCTCGGACTGGAACGACCCGACAGCGGACAGTTCGACATCGGGCAGACCGTGCGCTTCGGCTACTTCTCGCAGGAGGGACTCGCTTTCCGCCCCGACCAGCGCGTGATAGATGTGGTGCGAGACATCGCAGAATACATCAATCTCGGCAACGGTAAGCACCTCACCGCCGCACAGCTCTTGGAGCGTTTCCTCTTCTCGCGCAAACAGCAGTACGACTATATCGAGAAGCTCTCCGGCGGCGAGCAGCGCAAGCTCTACCTCTGCACCGTACTGATGCAAGACCCCAACTTCCTCATCCTTGACGAGCCCACCAACGACCTCGACATTCAGACTCTCGAAGTGTTGGAGGAATATCTCCAGGACTTTCCCGGCTGCGTCATTATAGTCAGCCACGACCGCTTCTTCACCGACAAAATCGTTGACCATCTGCTCGTGTTCCACGGCAACGGCAATGTGCAGGACTTCCCCGGCAACTACTCGCAATACCGCCAATACCAGAAGCTCAGCCCTATGGCAGAAAGTAGCAAAGGCAAGGAAGTCAAAGAGAGCAAAGAAGGTAAAGAAAGTCGAGAAGGTAAAGATGGTAAAGAAGGTGGAGGCAAACCGAGAAAGCTGTCGTACAAGGAGCAGCGCGAGCTGGAGCAATTGGAGAAGGACATCGCTGCACTCGAAGCGGAGAAGAAGACCATCGTTGAAGAGCTCTCTGCCGGCAATATCTCCACAGACCGCATAGTGAAGCACAGCAAGCGCCTGCCTGAAGTGGAAGCGCAGTTGGACGAGAAGGAGATGCGCTGGCTCGAACTTCAGGAAATGGGGATGGCAACTTAGGAATTACCACTCCCCCTAAAACCATCATCAAAAGCGGCTGCCCCCCCCCTCCTTCACCACATCAAAATAAATCCCCATAAACTCTGAATACCATGAAAAAACTTTCTTTCATCCGCATCCAGTTACTGCTCTTATGCGCAACCCTGTCCGCCGCAACCGCT
>JABUTA010000089.1:1552-8821 GCA_021443845.1 Parasporobacterium sp. | reverse complement strand
GAACTTAAGAACAATGTCAAAAAAGCCTGGTGGCAGAAATTTGTTCAGGAAAGCCCTTACAACGTAGGTATAGACTGTGCCATTCTCATGAACCCGAAGACATGGGAAGCATCAGGACATATCGGAAGCTTCTCGGATCCCCTTATGGATTGCCGCGAGTGCCATGAAAGATTCCGCGCAGATAAAGTTATTGAGGATTATGCAGCAGAAAAGGGCATTGAACTGAAAAGCTCAGTAGACGGATGGAGCGATGAAGAAATGGAAAAGTTCATTGCAGACAACCATATTCCGTGTCCTACCTGCGGAAAAAGTGATTTTACTCCCATAAGACATTTCAATCTTATGTTCAAGACATTCCAGGGCGTTACGGAAGATGCTAAAGATGTTGTTTATCTCCGTCCGGAAACAGCTCAGGGTATATTCGTAAACTTCAAGAATATTCAGAGAACATCCCGCAAGAAGATACCGTTTGGCATTGCCCAGATAGGCAAATCCTTCAGAAATGAGATCACTCCGGGCAACTTTACATTCAGAACAAGAGAATTTGAGCAGATGGAGCTGGAATTTTTCTGTGAACCTGATACGGACCTTGAATGGTTTGAATACTGGAGAAGCTACTGCCTGAACTGGCTGAAGAGCCTTAACATCAAGGATGAAGAGATCAGGACCAGAGACCATGATAAAGAAGAACTTTCATTCTATTCAAAGGCAACAACTGATATTGAATTCACATTCCCCTTCGGTTGGGGTGAATTATGGGGCATAGCTGACAGAACTGACTATGACCTTACGCAGCATCAGACATTTTCATCAGAACCCATGGACTATTTTGATGAAGAGAAGAAGACAAAATATGTTCCTTATGTTATCGAGCCTTCTCTGGGAGCAGACCGTGTGGTTCTGGCTTTTCTGTGCAGCGCATATGACGAGGAAGAACTTGAGGGCGGTGACGTAAGAACTGTCATGAGATTCCATCCTGCACTTGCTCCTGTTAAAATCGGCGTGCTTCCTCTTTCAAAGAAGCTTAATAAGCCTGCAGAAGAAATATTTGCAAAGCTTTCAAAATATTATAACTGTGAGTTTGATGACAGGGGAACCATCGGCAAACGCTACAGACGTCAGGATGAGATCGGTACACCGTTCTGTATTACATATGACTTTGATTCAGAGACAGATAACTGCGTAACCATACGTGAAAGAGACAGCATGGAACAGGTAAGGATACCTGTTGCCGGGCTTGAAGATTATTTCAGACATAAGTTTGAATTCTAGGAGAAGTAAATGGATATTTCTTTTGAGGAACTGAAGGCATCTGCCTGCACAGGGTATACATCCTATTCAGGCATAGAACTGACTTCAGCCGGAGACGGAACAGCAGAAGGAAAAATTAAAATCGGGTCAGAACATCTTAACCCTTCCGGTGCAGTGCACGGAGGGGTGTCGTTCTGTCTCGGAGATGTGCTCGGAGGCGTAGCTTTCAGAACAATGGGCGGTCTTCCGGTCACAGTATCCTCCAACATTACATATTTCAGACCATTGATAAACACTGAAACAGTATATGGTAAAGCTGAAGTCATCCGGTTCGGAAAGACTACAGCTTTTGTGGAAGTGCAGATTTTTAATGATAAAATGACCGAGTGCTGCAGAATCGCAGCGACATATTACAATATGAAGGACAGGGTATAATATTGGCAGGCTTTTTGAAAAACAATAATAAAGATAAACCTAAACGAAAGGGCCATTATGATGAATACAGGGCTGCTGTAAGCCAGCTTGATGATAAGACAAAAAACAAACTGGAGCTGCAGCGTGCCCTGGGAATGATGCTTGTTGTGGTTGTTGCCATAGGTATTTTCTGCATTCTGGTGTTTACGGGAGTTGGAGTGGATAAGAACAGGTCAGTATCGGGAAATGTATTTGCCGATCTTGAAAACGTACTGATAGAATGCTTCGGGGATTCCATAACCGAAGGATATACGGTTTCTGAAGAAACCGGGGCTGCGTATATTGCGGATGTACCTTATCCTGAGGAGATGAAGGTGCATCTTTCTGAACTTCTGGCAGGAGACGGGAATAAATATAAATGCAGCAGCATTGAAGTAAGAAATTTCGGACAGTCGGGAAGTATACTTCAGAAGGACAGCTGTGCAAGACTTTCCGGAAAAGCTCATATTGTGATCATTCTTTATACTTCCAATAATTTTATGGAGGGCGTGGAATACGAAGGTACTCTTGAGTCCAATATTGATACCATCATGTCACAGGGATCACAGGTATTCCTTATGAACTACCCTGTGAAAAAAGGAACCATATACGAAAACAAATTACTGCAGGCTAATAATTATATTTCTTCAGTTGCCGGGAGCAGAAGTGTTCAGTTCATTGATGCTGAAAAATATTTTAATGATATGACCGAAGAAGCATCCGGAAAGCTTTTTTCACCCGATGGAGTGCATCTGACTGAGGAAGGATACAGACTGCTGGGAGATTATGCTGCTGAAGTGATTCATGAGTATTACAGATCCATGTATTGAACAGGAGGCGAATTATGAGAATTCTTTATGCCGAGGATGAGAAACCTTTATCGGAAGCCGTCACAGATATTCTGACATTTCATAAATATACGGTAGATGCCGTTTATGATGGGGAAGAAGCATTGGCATATCTGAAGCTGGAACAGTATGACGGAATCATACTTGATATAATGATGCCTAAAATCAACGGTGTGGATCTCCTGAAGAAGATAAGGGCAATGGGTATTACCACACCGGTGCTCCTTCTGACAGCGAAATCTGAAATTGAGGATAAGATTCAGGGTCTGGATGCAGGTGCAGATGATTATCTTGCAAAACCCTTTGCCATGGGTGAATTTCTGGCAAGAGTACGTGCAATGTTAAGACGCCGGGATAACTATGTCCATGATATACTGACATTCGGAAATGTGAGCCTTAACACTGCCAATTATGAACTGTTTACCGAGGAAAAAGGTTATACACTTCCCAAGGTTGAGTATCAGATAATGGAACTGCTCATGATAAACAAGAGGATATATCTGTCTACAGAAGATATCCTGACAAAGGTATGGGGATATGAAGCAGATACTGATGTGGGAATAGTGTGGGTGTACATATCCTATCTGAGAAAGAAACTGTCTGCAATGAATGCCGATGTTGAAATTGTTGCCAAGAGAAATATCGGTTATATGTTAAAGACCAAGTAGTGAGCTATGTTAAAAAAATTACGGAAACGCGTTATACTTACAACAATGACGGCTGTTACGATAGTACTGGTCGTTATTTTCTTTGTTATCAATGCAATTAATATTTATGCGGTTAATTCACACTCTGATGATATTATAGAGTCGCTGTTTGCCGGATATTCAGATGAACTGCCTGCAGATGTCATTGAAAATATATCTGCCAGCAGCGGAAATCTTATTGTGCCGGAGATTGATGCACCCGGATTTATTAAGGATGGGAGTTCCGGCGGAGAAGCCGGACAGGATCCCGAGCAGCAGCAACAACAGCTCGAACAGAACAGACGGGATGAAGAAAAGCCTCCGTCGCTTCTCAGCATGATGTTTCATGACGTATCCATGAACGAGCTGAAAAGTACAATATATTTTTATGTCTCAATCGACAATAAGGGGATTCTGAAAACTGACGTATCCAGGATGCCGGAAATGAGTGAAGATACCGCCAGAAACATTGCCTTTAAAGTTATTAACGGCCCCTCCTCCGGGTGGTATAAGGATTACAGGTACAAGATCAAAAAATCCGAAAACGGAGGAATATACTGCCTGTTTTTGAGCAGAGGCTGGTATATCAGCAATATACAGTTTATGATTGTTGTCTCGATTGCATCAATTGTCGTGTGTATGGGTATTATATTACTTATCGTATATATGCTGTCAGGAAAATTCATTAATCCCATTGCCGAGAATATGGAGAAACAGAAACAGTTCATTACTGATGCCGGACATGAGCTTAAGACACCGATGGCTATTATTCAGACCAACACAGATGCCCTTGAACTCTTTAACGGAAAAAATAAATGGACTGAGAACATTCAGGATCAGATTTCCCGTCTGTCAAATCTTATGAACAACATGCTGACACTGGCGAAGGTTGATGAGGCATTTGTTGACGGCAAGGGTGATGATATCAATCTAGGCCAGTTGATGAGGGAATATATAAGGATGTTCCAGGAGACCGCAGCAGAAAGAAATATCCATATTTCGGATATCACCGATGAGAAGCTTATAGTCAAAGGCGATCTCAACAAGGTGGGCCAGCTGTTTTCGATTCTTCTTGATAATGCAGTCAAGTATTCCCGTAATGATTCAAATATAGTCATATCTTCCAGAATTAAAGATAAGAACGTGATACTGGAAATCGAAAATGTCACTGACTACCTGCCTGAATGCGAACCGGAAAGACTGTTTGACAGATTTTTCAGACCTGATTCAACCCGTTACAGTTCTGTAAGCGGAAACGGCATCGGACTTTCTGCAGCCAGGACCATAATGGAACTGTACGGCGGTACCATAGCCTGCAGATATGAGCAGGACGATAAAATAATATTTACACTTACATTTAAGAAATAGGCCCGGAGGATATTAAGAGTGTTCGGTCTTGGAACAATTATAAACACAGCGGCTATAATAGTCGGAGGAATAATAGGCATCCTGTTCGGAAAACTGATACCGAAAAGAGTCCAGGATGCCCTGATAGTGAGCAACGGAATCTGTGTCATGTTCATAGGTATTGCCGGTGCAGTATCCAAAATGCTTGTTCTTAACGAAAACGGATTCGATACCCAGAAATCCCTTCTCCTGACACTTTCCATGGCTTTGGGAACCATAGTTGGGTCGGCACTTGATCTCGAGCGCGGTGTTGAGAAGTTCGGAGACTGGCTTAAGGCCAAATCAAAAAGCAATGATGATAAGGGATTTACCAACGCATTTATAATTTCTTCCTGTACAGTATGCATAGGCGCAATGGCAATCATAGGATCGCTGAATGATGTACTTTACGGAGATATATCAATTCTTCTGCTGAAATCGATAATAGACCTTATTACAATTTGTGTAATGACCTGTGCCCTGGGAAAGGGTGCCGTGTTTTCTGCAGTGTCAGTGCTTCTGTTCCAGGGAGTTATTTCCCTCATAGCCTTTGTGATCAAACCGATAATGACAGATCTTGCGCTTACGGACCTGGGATTTGTGGGTTCTGTACTGATCTTTATAGTTGGACTGAATCTTATACGGGATAAGAAGATATCAGTAGTCAACATGCTTCCGTCAATTCTGTTTGCAGTGGGATTTTCTTTTATTCCTGCATTAAATTAAGGAATTTTGATTTACTTTTTTTGAGATTTAATGGTAAAATGATACTGTCTCTTTTTATTTTCAAAGAAAGGAAGCTTCTGTGTTTGAGATAGGTGATCTTATTATTTACGGAAATACAGGTGTGTGCCGGGTAGTACATATCGGGAAGCCTGAACTGGCAGGTGTACATGATGGCCGGGATTATTACACATTGTCGCCTTATTATGCGGAAAAAAGTGTCATTTTTACTCCGTGTGATAATGACAGGGTCATCATGAGGCCGGTTATTTCCAGGGATGAGGCAGATGAACTTATCAGAGAAATAACATCAGTTGAACTCCTTACCATATCTGATGAAAAGAAACGGGAGGAATGCTACAAAGAAGCTATCAGGTCCTGCATTCCCCAGAAATGCGTAAGTGTCATAAAGACCATATACGTAAGGAAGCAGCAGCGTATAGCTGAAGGAAAAAAGGCTACCGCCAGTGATGAAAAGTACTTCCAGATGGCTGAAGAAAAGCTTTACGGAGAGCTCGCGGTGGTGCTGGAACTTGAAATGAATAAAGTCAGAGATTATATTCTGGGATGCGTCGAGGGATGACGCATCCTTTTTTGTTTGACATGATTATTTCCTGTTAGACAAAGTGCCTAAATTCAATCTTGTGAATTTTGTTCATTACCATCAAATTGCAAAATGAAATAGACAATATGTATTTTTTCGTATACAATGTTAACGTTTGCGATTGTAATTATTATTTATGGAGGACATATAAATGGAAGGTCTCGATAAAGACATTTACTTTACTCTGGAAGAAGAATTTCAGGGCGAAAAGATTGAAGCCATTTACAGAAGAGCCCGTAAGCCTGTAGCTAATCAGGATGACATCGACTTATCAAAAGCTGATGATCCGATGGCAAGAATGGGACAGGGATTCTGCCCGGCATTCAATCAGAGAACTTATGAAGCAGCTCCCGGCATTACATGTATGCAGGACGTAGAGGTTGTATTAAGAGATGGATGCAAGATCTATACTGACCTCTTCTTACCTACAAACAGAACAGAAAAGATCCCATGTATCGTTTCATGGTCATGGTTCGGAAAACGTCCGGGCGATGGTATGAGCGAATGGCAGATCATGGGTGTTCCGCCTCACACAGTATCTAAACTTGCCAAGTTCGAATCTTCTGACCCGGCATTCTGGTGCTATCAGGGATACGCAGTAGCAAATGTTGACGTTCGTGGTGCAGGCCACTCAGAGGGCAACGTTCACATGTTCACACATCAGGACAGAGAAGACGGCTACGATTTCGTTGAATGGCTTGCTCAGCAGGAATGGTGCAACGGTAAGATCGGTATGACAGGCAACTCAGGTGTAGCTATGCATCAGTGGGGTATTGCAGCTGAATGCCCGCCTCATCTTGCATGTATCGCTCCATGGGAGAGCACAACTGACCTTTACAGCGATTCACTGTATGAAGGCGGTATTCCGGCTCTTTCATTCAATGAATTCATCGCAGCTCAGGTAACAGGTCTCGGCGGAGTTGATGACCAGGTTGCCATGGCTCGTAAATATCCATTCCGTAACGGATACTGGAATGATAAGATGGCTGATTTCTCTAAGGTCAAGATTCCTGTATACCAGACTGCAGGATGGTCACATTTCCATCTTCCGGGATCTTCAAGAGCATATATCAGATGTAAATCAAAACTTAAATGGTTCAGAGCTCACCGTGACTTTGAATGGCCTGATACATACGATCCGAGAAACCTTCAGGATCTTAAGCTGTTCTATGACCGTTACCTTAAGGACATCCACAATGGCTGGGAAATGACTCCGAAGGTACGTATCGACGTTATGGACGTTATGGAACATGATTATCAGGAAAGACGTCCTGAAAATGAATGGCCGCTTAAGAGAACAGAATGGAGAAAATACTAT
>JABUTA010000089.1:0-1177 GCA_021443845.1 Parasporobacterium sp. | reverse complement strand
TGGCCTGTACAGTGCAACCTTGCTGAAGAAAAGCTTAAAGACGGTGAAATCGTTCCTGTTGATATTGCTATTGTTCCTTCTTCACGTCTGTGGCATAAAGGACAGAAGCTTCGTATCCAGATTGCAGGAAACTATATCCGCGATGGCTGGTTCGAGCCTCTCAGCTGGGATGTTGACAACCATGGCAAACATATCATCCACACAGGCGGACAGTATGATTCATGGCTTCAGGTTCCGTACATTCCGCCTAAATTCGAAACTGACGGACATGTTTACAGATAATATTTCTGCTTAAGTTTTATGCAGGGAAACCGAATATATTTCGGTTTCCCTGCTTGACTTTATATGACACATTTGTTAATATTTCAAAGTTGTAAACCGCAGCTTGAAGTCAGGAAACTCCGACCGGCTTTCAGCTGACGGCAATTATTATGTTCAGGAGGAAATTTAAAATGATTACACAGGAAATCAAAGCCCAGCTTATTAAAGAGTTTGGCAAGAATGAAGCAGACACAGGCTGCGTTGAAGTACAGGTTGCTATTCTGACATACAGAATCAAGGAACTTACAGATCACCTTAAGGATCATCCGAAGGATCATCACTCAAGAAGAGGTCTTCTTAAGATGGTTGGTAAGAGAAGAGGTCTTCTTGATTACTTAAAGAGCAAGGATATTGATGGATATCGTCAGCTTATTGAAAAGTTAGGCATCAGAAAGTAATTACAGGTAATTATTTTATAGGCTTTAGGGAATATTTCCCTAAAGCCTAATATTCATTTATTGAATACTATATTTTAGTGGCATACGCCAAGAAGAAGAAGGAGAAAAAATGAGCAAAGAATTCAAAACATTTGAAATGGAACTTGCAGGAAGAACCCTCAGGGCTGATATCGGCCGTGTGGCAGCACAGGCAAACGGTGCAGTTCTTCTGCATTACGGTGATACAGTTGTTCTGTCTACGGCAACTGCATCTGAAAAACCACGTGCCGGTATTGACATACTCTTATTGTGTCTTGGTGCAATACTAATCAGATGATAGAGGGAGTAATTCAACGCTTGCATCGCTTTCTCATCCCCTTCTATCTCTACCATCACATCTTGAAACTTTCGTTTCCACCATTCCTGATGCTCATTTTTCCAGGTTCCATATCCTTGTTGTACTGCCACGTGCAGTAACT
>JABUTA010000088.1 GCA_021443845.1 Parasporobacterium sp. | reverse complement strand
GGCGGCATCGTCATCCCCCGCCTTCTCAAGGCGCTGGGCGTTGAGGTGGATGCGAATATGGCATCTGCCTGCTATGTTGCCTTCGGCTTTTACTTCCACAGGAATAATCTCTGTTCCGGTCTGTATTACGAATTCTACTTCCGACTTGCTTGAAGAAGAAAGACGCCTTATGTATGTTGCCATGACCCGGGCGGAAAATCATCTTCACATAAGCTATGTCAGAAAAGATCATTTAAAAAATGTTTTTCCGTCACCCTTCATACAGGAGATCAGAGGATTATAATCTGAAATGAAAGTATCAAGAATTGTATTTACACTTTTGACCATATTGTTAATGTGCTGCATTTTCTGGTTTTCTTCAAAACCTGCGGATATTTCAACAGAAATGAGCAATGAAGTAGGCATGTTCGTGGGCAGAATCGTAGTCCCGGAATTTAACGAAATGCCTGAATCAGAACAGCAGGAATATGCAGAATCCATCGACTTTTACGTTAGAAAATCTGCTCACGCCGCGGAATATTTACTTCTGTCAGTACTGTGCAGCATAACTCTCATATTATGGTTCAGAGAGCATCCGTATCTTCTCATACTGCTGGGTTTCCTTATAACCGTATTTTATGCCGAAACCGATGAGATACATCAGAGTTATGTGCCGGGACGGGCATGCATGCTTTCAGATATCATGATCGACTCTGCAGGGGCTGCAGCAGGAGCTTTGCTGACAGCACTGGCCTGTATGATCATTTTCCGCCGGCATCCCCTTAAAAAATAATACAAACTGCGTCAAACACATCTTCTGCAGCAAAACAAAACAGGTGTGCACTTTTTTACTGCACACCTGTTTTAATTCTGTTTTAAACAGCCATCACATTGCTTTTTCAAGCATTTCGATACCTGTCCTGATACGTCTCAGGGATTCATCCTTACCAAGGATTTCCATGATTTCAAAAGCACCTCCCGGTGTATTCTGCTTACCGGATACAGCAGTACGAAGAGGCCACAGAACCACGCCGTTCTTTACACCTTTCTTTGCGATGAAATCCATTATCAGCTCATGAAGTGAATCCAGTGAATAGTCATTATGGGTTTCCAGAACCGGAAGTATTTCCTTCAGTATCTCATAAGATATGGCTGAATCGGTTTTCATCTTTTTGTGAGTATACATTGCGGTGTCATACTCAGGAAGTCTGTTGAAGAAATCGATTTTCTCGGGGATATCCGGGAATATCTCTATCCTTGTCTTCATAAGCTCAAGGATTTTCTTTACGCTTTCTGCCGATAACACAACTCCGTCTTCAGTAGTAACAGAACCGTCTTCAGCAGGAGCTTCAGCATTAAATGCCTTCAGGATATATGGCATGGCATATTTCTTATATTCTTCAAAATCCTGAACCTTTACATACTCGCCGTTCATCCAGCGAAGCTTTGCCATGTCGAATACTGCAGGGGACTTGTTTACACGTCTGTAATCAAAATTCTCGATAAGCTGCTTAAGGCTGAAGATTTCCTCATTGCCTTCCGGGCTCCATCCGAGAAGTGATACGTAGTTGACAATGGCATCCGGAAGAAAGCCCTGTTCCACAAGGTCCTCAAATGATGAGTGTCCGGATCTCTTGCTGAGTTTGTGATGTTCCTCATCAGTGATAAGAGGAAGATGCACGAATACAGGCGGCTCCCATCCGAAGGCTTCATAAAGCCTTATATATTTAGGTGTGGAAGAAAGGTATTCATTGCCTCTCACTACATGAGTGATTCCCATGAGATGATCATCCACAACATTGGCAAAGTTATATGTGGGGTAGCCGTCTGACTTTATGAGCACCATATCATCCAGTTCGGAATTTTCTACGGTAATTGCCCCGTAAATATCATCAACAAATGTTGTGGTACCTTCATTCGGTGTGTTCTGTCTGATAACAAAGGGCTTGCCGGCAGCGAGATTTGCTTCAATCTCTTCCTTCGGCAGATTAAGGCAATGCTTGTCATATACCATGATTTCCTTGCCTGCCACGGTAGTTCTCAAAGAATCAAGACGTTCCTTATCACAGAAACAGTAATATGCTTCACCTTTTTCTATAAGCTTTAAAGCATATTCCATATAAATACCGGCTGCTACCCTCTCTGACTGTACATATGGGCCGCAGTCTCCCGGATTGTCAGGGCCTTCGTCATAATCAATACCCGTTTTGGCAAGGGTATTGTAAATGATTTCCAGGGCACCTTCCACAAAACGTTCCTGATCTGTATCCTCTATCCTGAGAATGAATTCACCATTCTCATGACGGGCAATAAGATACTCATATAAAGCGGTTCTCAGATTGCCTACATGCATTCTGCCTGTGGGACTTGGGGCATATCTTGTTCTTATTTTCATAATAGTCTCCATTCTGCTGCCGAATAACCTGACAGAAGCAGCGATGAACAATACTCATCGCTGCTTTCTTTTTTTAATTATTATTTTGCCTGGATATAATCCTTAGCTGTAAGAAGTTCTGCAAGGAGGATGGCTCCGCCTGCTGCACCTCTTACCGTATTGTGTGAAAGACCTACAAACTTGTAATCAAAGATTCTGTCTTCACGAAGTCTTCCGAGGCTTACGCCCATACCGTTTTCGTAATCTCTGTCCAGCTTAGGCTGCGGACGGTTGTCTTCTTCGAAATACTGGATGAACTGCTTCGGTGCTGACGGAAGATCAAGTTCCTGAGGAGCTCCCTTATATGCAGCCCATCTTTCAAGAATTTCTTCTTTTGACGGCTTTTTATCAAAGTTTACGAATACTGCTGCTGTATGTCCGTCCTGCACAGCTACTCTTAAGCACTGGGCGGTGATAACAGGTGTTTCTGCATTAACGATCTTGCCGTTTTCAACATGACCCCATACCTTCAGCGGTTCAAGTTCACTCTTTTCTTCCTCACCGCCGATGTAAGGAATTACGTTTTCTACCATCTCCGGCCAGTCCTTAAATGTCTTTCCGGCTCCTGAGATTGCCTGATAAGTACATACAGCAACTTCCTTAGGGCCAAACTCCTTAAGAGCATTGAGTGCAGGAGTATAGCTCTGGATCGAACAGTTAGGTTTAACAGCCACGAATCCTCTTGTGGTTCCGAGACGTTTCTTCTGGGCTTCGATTACCTCAAGGTGAGAATCATTGATCTCAGGTATTACCATAGGAACGTCTTCTGTCCATCTGTGTGCAGAGTTGTTTGATACAACAGGGGTCTCTGTCTTTGCATAAGCATCTTCAAAAGCGCGGATTTCTTCTTTTGTCATATCAACAGCGCTGAAGCAGAAGTCAACCTGTGCAGCATTTTCTTCGATGTTATTGATGTTCTGAACAACAAGGTTCTTAACACCTTCAGGCATTGGGGTTGCCATCTTCCATCTTCCGCCTACTGCTTCTTCGTAGGTTTTTCCGGCACTTCTTTCTGAAGCTGCTACCAGAACAACGTCAAACCACGGATGGTTTTCGAGAAGAGATACAAATCTCTGTCCTACCATACCTGTTGCACCTAATACGCCGACGCGTAATTTTTTTTCCATTAGTTTTCCCTCATCTTTCTGTTTGGTTGTGCAAATTAGTATTATACACGAAGTTTCGTTCCTTTTAAACCTCGTTTTGCTAATTTTAATTTCATAAGTTCTATATCTTTATTTTTGAACTTTACAGCTGTTTTATCCCCGTTGCCGACGATATATATCTTTTCTATTTCGTCATTTTTACCCAGTGTTATGCCTCTTACTCCGATGGCAGCCTTTTTCTTTTCAGGAACTTCGCTGAGTTTAAACCTCAGGAACACTCCTTCTTTTGTCTGTATTACTATCATCTTGGATGTAACAGGCTTTGCAGGTACCGCCTGAGCGTCATCCGGTTCAGCAGTCATGATGTTGATGTCATCATCATCGTCTATGGCAGCAGATTCAAATATTCCGTCATCATCAGAAGACATATTGAAGAATTCAAACTTCAGCTGATCATCTTCAGGGTCGATATAATCACTGATCATGCTGCTTACATCCGTATGTAAGTCTTCCGGTTCTGCCCCTCCTGAAATGAGGACATTTTCAAAATGTTCATCAGAATGTACGGCTTCTTCAGGGGACACTTCGAAAAGTTCTATGCCAATTACGGTATCTGACGGAGACAGCTTTGTTGCAGCTATCGTCTGTTTTGAAACGTCAAATTCCGATGAATCAACGAATTTGATCATTCCCAGTCTCGTAATGAACAGGAGCTTCATGTTTTTAATGCTCCGCATTGCACATACCCGCACTATATTTTCCGAAGAAGAATTATAGTTGCACAGGTTGTCCAGAGGAACGCCCTTATCCTTCAGCTTCTTCAGGGGAACCTTAAGCATCTTGACCTGATGCATGGTTCCGGTATCGGTGAATATGCATATCCTGTCAGTGTTCATGCATCTGATCACATATTTGTATTCCCCATCGATACTTTCGGTATTCTTGTCGTAAACGGATGTCTCGATGTTCTTGGCATAACCGAATCTGTCCATAACAAATACGATTTCCTGCTCTTTTATCTGCTCTTCCTCATAAACTGCAGCATCCGCATCAAGTATCTCTGTTTTTCTTTCAAACCCGAATTCCCTGCGGATATGCTCCAGATCCTTTATTATTACCCTTTTCATGGCCCTGTCATCAGAAAGTATTTCCTCAAACTCCCTGATTTCCTTAAGAAGATTGCCGTACTCGTCTTTCAGCTGCTGTATTTCCAGGCCTATGAGTTTTGCAAGACGCAGGTCAAGTATTGCCTGAGCCTGTTTTTCGGTGAAGTTCAGAGTCTTAGCCTCTGCTTCGGATTCCGGATGTCGGAATTTAATGTCTGTCGTATCCCCTGCCATAAGACATGCCTTAGCCTGGCTTATCCGGTGGGAGCCCCTGATGATCTCAATTATAAGATCAATGATATCGCAGGCTTTTATAAGACCTTCCTTTATCTCCTTCTGTTCAAGATCCTTGTTAAGAAGCGTTGTATACTTTCTGCGGTTTATCTCATGCTGAAAATCAATGGAATGAGTCAGTATGTCCTTAAGGCCCAGAACCTCCGGCTTGCCATCCACTATGGCAAGCATATTCACGCCGAAGGTATCCTCAAGCCTTGTTTTTTTATAAAGGAGGTTTTTGATCTTTTCGGGATCTGCACCCTTCTTCAGTTCAAGGACTATACGCATTCCTTCCTTTGAGGATTCATTGGAAACATCCACTATATCCTGGGTTTTCTTCGTTTCCACAAGATCGCATATGTCAAGGATAAATTTGCCGATATTAGCGCCTATCATTGTATAGGGTATCTCGGTTATTACCAGTTTGTCTCTGTCGGACTTCTTTTTCCCCGGCTCCAGTACCACCTTGCCCCTGAGTCTTATCTTGCCGGTACCGGTATTGTAAATATTCAGAAGCTCACTTTTGTTGATAACAAGACCCCCTGTAGGAAAATCAGGTCCTTTGACATATTCCATGAGTTCTTCTGTGGTGATGTTCTTCTTTTTTATGCAGGCTATCATTGCATCCACTACTTCATTAAGATTATGTGTGGGAATGCTTGTAGTCATACCTACGGCTATGCCTTCCGAGCCGTTGATCAGAAGATTCGGTATCCTTACAGGAAGAACTGATGGCTCTTTTTCTGTCTCATCAAAGTTAGGGACAAAATCAACCACGTCCTTATCAAGATCTGCCAGATAAACATCCTGTGTGAATTTCTGCAGCCTTGCCTCTGTATAACGCATCGCGGCTGCTCCGTCTCCTTCTATGGAGCCGAAATTGCCGTGTCCGTCAATAAGGGGCATCTCTTTTTTAAAGTCCTGTTCCATTACGACCAGGGTTTCATAAATGGATGAATCACCATGAGGATGATATTTACCCATGGTATCACCTACTATTCTCGCAGATTTTCTGTGAGGTCTGTCAGGTCTGAGCCCTAACTGGGACATGGCATATAAAACCCTACGCTGTACCGGTTTTAGACCGTCCCTGACATCGGGAACCGCTCTGGCAGAAATAACACTCATTGCATAATCAATGTAGGATTTCTGCATTATATCGGAATATTCGCTGTTGATTATTTTTTCAGGCATATACTATCTCCTTGAATGCCGTTTATCAGATATCAAGTTCCGCACTCTGTGCGTTATCATATATGAACTGCTTTCTGGGGCCTACGTCAGAACCCATAAGCATCTCAGTAATTTCGGATGCGAGGCGTCCGTCATCTATTTCAACCTTCTTCAGCACTCTGTGCTCCGGATCAAGAGTTGTCTCCCAGAGCTGTTCCGCATCCATTTCACCAAGACCTTTATACCTCTGAAGAGTGAAATCCCCCTTATGGGAAGCTCTGTATTTTTCAAGTGCGGAATCATCATACAGATATTCTTCCTGGCCTTTTTTCGGTATGGCCTTATACAGAGGAGGCGTTGCCAGGAAAACATGGCCTGAGGATATGAGCTCAGGCATGAACCTGTAAAAGAATGTCAGAAGCAGTGTTGCTATATGGGCGCCGTCAACATCAGCATCCGTCATAATTATTATCTTGTTATACCGAAGCTTTGAAATATCGAAATCATTACCGTAGCCCTCCGAGAATCCGCATCCGAAGGCCTGGATCATAGTCCTTATTTCAGCATTTGCCAGAACCTTGTCCATAGAGGCCTTCTCAACATTAAGTATTTTGCCTCTGATAGGAAGAATGGCCTGAGTCCTGCGGTTTCTTGCTTTTTTTGCTGAGCCTCCCGCAGAATCTCCCTCCACTATGAACACCTCGCATTCCTCAGGATTGCGGCTTTCACAGTTGGAAAGTTTTCCGTTGCCTTCCATTACGAATTTGCTCTTTGTAAGGATGTTTGTCTTGGATTTTGCTTCAGCCTTTCTTATACGGGCACTACGTTCGGCACATTCAATGGTTTTCTTAAGGTTTTCCAGATTTTTGTCATAATATCTGGTAAGCTCTTCATTGGTTATATCCCCGGTAACCTTCTGGGCATCCGGGTTGTCAAGCTTGGTCTTTGTCTGCCCTTCAAAACGAGGTTCCGGATGTTTTACGGCTATGACTGCAGTCATTCCGTTCCGCACGTCAGAACCGGTAAAGTTCTCGTCCTTTTCTTTAAGAATCCCAAGTTCCCTGGCGTACTGATTGATAATAGCAGTAAACCTTGCCTTGAAGCCGGTTATATGAGTTCCCCCCTCCTGGGTGTAAATATTATTACAGAAGCCCAGAATATTTTCCTGGAATTCATCCACAAACTGGAAAGCCACTTCCACTTCTATGCCCTCTTCTTT
>JABUTA010000087.1 GCA_021443845.1 Parasporobacterium sp. | reverse complement strand
TCCCGTTCCTCGTCCTCATCCGGAAGCTTCAGTTCGCCTCTGTCATATAGGTCTTTGAATACGGTTCCGTCTTCAATGATCAGGGAATAGGCGCTAATGTGCTCGGGATTCCACACTCCCACCATCATAAGGACTTTTTTCCATGCATTGATGGACTGCCCCGGTATTGCCTGCATGAGATCGATATTTATATTGTCAAATCCTGCTTCCCGGGCATCATTGTAGGTTCTTACAAAATCATCATAATCATGAATTCTTCCCAGAACCATAAGGGCAGTATTATCTGTAGACTGAAGGCCTATACTGAGCCTGTTGATGCCCAGCTTTTTATACAGCTTCAGCTTTTCCGGGTCAGCTGTACCGGGATTGACCTCTATGGTGAATTCAACTTCCGGGGGAACCTTTTTCTGAAGAAAAAGTCCTTTCCTTTTTGCTTCGGTACCTTTTATCCTGAATGCCTTTACCAATGTGTTTACGACCTTTTCGATCTGCATGCAGCTTAATACAGACGGAGTCCCGCCTCCTATATAAACGGAGGAAATTTTTCTGTCATTATAATCTCCGGCAGTCTGTTCTATTTCCCTGCAGAGAGCATCTGTATAACTGTCAATAAGATGTTCCTTTCCGGCAAAGGAAATAAAATCGCAGTACAGGCATTTTTTCCTGCAGAAAGGTATGTGTATATATAATTCCAGTTCTTTATTATTCATATTTATTTTTATTTAAAGCACCCGTAAAAACGGGTGCTTCTGCATAATAAAATAATTTATTTATCATCAAGCTTAAGCACTGCCATGAATGCCTTCTGAGGTATCTCAACATTGCCTATCTGACGCATTCGTTTCTTTCCTTCCTTCTGCTTTTCAAGAAGCTTCTTTTTACGGGTAATATCACCGCCGTAGCACTTGGCAAGAACATCCTTTCTCATGGCTTTAACCGTTTCCCTGGCGATGATCTTGCTTCCGACAGCTGCCTGAATGGGAATTTCAAATAAATGCTTTGGAATCTCTTCCTTCAGCTTTTCACACATCTTTCTGCCCCGTTCATATGCCGTATCTGCGTGAACAATGAATGACAGCGCATCCACTTCCTCACGGTTAATAAGAATATCCAGCTTTACAAGCTTTGACTCTGCATATCCCTTCAGTTCATAATCAAGGGATGCATACCCTCTGGATCTGGACTTCAGAGCGTCGAAAAAATCATATATGATCTCATTCAGAGGAAGGTCATACCGAAGGATAGCACGGTTGGACTCAATGTATTCTATTTCCTTATATACACCCCGTCTTTCCTGGCACAGCTCCATAATCGAACCAATAAATTCTGACGTAACCATGATTTCGGCTGAAACCACCGGCTCCTCCATATATTCTATTTCAGAAGGATCCGGAAGATTCGTCGGATTGGTAAGATCTATGACTGTACCGTCTGTCTTATGTACCTTATAGATAACTGACGGAGCCGTAGTTACAAGATCAAGATTATATTCTCTTTCAAGACGCTCTTCAATAATTTCCAGATGGAGAAGTCCCAGGAATCCGCATCTGAAGCCGAATCCCAGAGCAACCGAGGTCTCAGGTTCATACTGAAGAGATGCATCATTAAGCTGAAGCTTTTCCAGGGCATCTCTGAGGTCTTCATAATGAGCTCCATCCGCCGGATACATCCCGCAGTAAACCATTGACTGGACTTTTTTATATCCCGGCAATGCTTCTTTACAGGGATTCATATTCTCAGTAACAGTATCTCCTACCATTGTATCCCTGACATTTTTGATGGATGCTGTAAAATAGCCTACCATTCCGGCCTGAAGCTCATCACATGGTATGTATTTGCCGGCGCCGAAATAACCCACTTCCACAACGTTATATACCGCTTTGGTGGCCATCATCAGAACCTGTGTCCCGACTTTTATCCTGCCGTCACGTATCCTGCAGAATACTATTACACCTTTGTATGAATCGTATACCGAATCAAAAATAAGTGCTTTCAGGGGAGCATCCGGATCCCCGTCGGGTGCAGGGATTTTTTCAACTATTGCCTCAAGTACCTGATCGATATTTATGCCGTTCTTGGCAGAAATCTGAGGGGCATCATGGGCTTCAAGTCCTATTACGTCCTCTATTTCCTCAATAACCCTGTCCGGCTCCGCACTGGGAAGATCGATCTTATTGATGACCGGAACAACTTCCAGATCATTGTCTATGGCCATGTAAACATTGGCCAGAGTCTGGGCTTCTATTCCCTGGGCTGCATCAACCACAAGAACCGCACCGTCACATGCTGCAAGGCTTCTGGACACCTCATAGTTGAAGTCAACATGTCCCGGCGTATCGATGAGATTGAATATGTACTCCTGCCCGTCTTTTGCATTATAGACAATGCGTACTGTCTGGGCCTTTATGGTTATGCCACGTTCTCTTTCCAGGTCCATATTGTCAAGCACCTGAGCCTGCATTTCCCTGGAGGTAAGAGCCCCCGTATTTTCTATGATCCTGTCGGCAAGGGTACTCTTGCCGTGATCTATATGAGCAATTATGGAAAAATTCCTGATTCGTTTCTGATCCATTAAAATATATCCTGAATAAATACCTGTAAATTAGTTAAGCTGCAGACCTACATCTGTTCCGGTGCGGAAAATCCCAGCAGTTCTATGCACTGTTCAAGCACCCTCCGGGTAAGCTGCAGAAGGCTCAGATAGCTGTCCTTTCTGTCTTCATCTTCTTCAGACAATATCTTTATCTCATGGTAAAATACGTTGAATGCATTTGACAGGTCATAAATATAGGAACAGATTTTATGTGGTGCCAGCTCATTGTATGCTGTCTCTATCACCTCGCTGAATCTTGTGAGCTGCAGCATTATTTCCTTTTCGGCTTTCTGACCTGTAAATATGACTTTTCCTGAAGGCTCTTTTCCGTATTTTCTGAGAATTGATTTTATTCTTACTATAGTATACAGAATGTACGGACCTGTGTTTCCTTCAAAGGATGTAAATCTGCTGATATCGAAAATATAGTCTTTTGTTGCCTGATTTGAAAGATCACCGTACTTCAGAGCAGCCAGACCGATGATTTTTGCAGCTGCATCAAGTTCCTCCTGTGCAAATTCCCTGTTTTCACGCATCTTATCGGCAACAGCTTCATTTATCTCTGATATAAGTGTCTCCAGCCTCATTACTCCGCCGGATCTTGTTTTGTATGGCTGGCCGTCCTTGCCGTTCATGGTGCCGAATCCCAGGAAATACATATCCAGATCAGCCCCGGCTATGCCGGCTTTGCGTGCTGTCCTGAATACCTGTGTAAAGTGAAGTTCCTGTCTCTTATCCACAACGTAAACTATATACTGGGGATCAAACAGCTTCACTCTTTCAACTATGGTGGCAAGATCGGTTGTGGAATACAGAGTAGCCCCGTCTGACTTGACAACTATACATGGCGGAAGCTCTTTTTTATCTGTTTCCTCTGCTATATCTACCACAAGTGCCCCTTCACTTTCCTGAAGGAGCCCTTTATTCTTCATATCCTGTATCATGTCAGGTATATAAGGCTGTGCATCGCTTTCCTTCTTCCAAAGTTCGAAATGAACGTCGAGATTATCATAATTTTTCTTCAGGTCTGCAACCGAAACATTAAGTACATGGTTCCATACTGCCATATAACCCGGTTTGCCTGCCTGCAGGTCTGCTGTGGCCTGATGAGCCTTTTCGGCAAAATACGGATCTTCCTTGCATTTTTTAGATGCACAGGGATATATTTCCTCCAGTTCGGATATTGTGAAAGGAGACTCTGAAGGATATTCCCCCGCAAAAGCATCGTCAAAATAAGGAAGCTCCGGCTGTCTCTCCTGAAGTTCCGCTATTATCTGTCCCATCTGAAGGCCCCAGTCACCCAGATGCACATCACCTATTGCTTCATGGCCCGCATAATTGCATATTCTTTTGATGCTTTCGCCTATTATTGCCGAACGCAGATGCCCTATATGAAGGGGCTTGGCAACATTTGCTCCGCCGTAGTCTATGATGATCTTCTTTTTTGTTTCAGGTTCATTTAATCCGAATTTTTCAGCTGAAGACATATTGTTTATGTAATCTGCAGCGGCGTCACCTGAAACCTTGATGTTAATGAACCCCGGTTTTACTGCCTGAACATCACTGAAAAGGCTGCAGCCGGTCAGCTTCTCAACAACCTCGTCCGCGATCATTATCGGTGCTTTTCCGGCACCTTTTGCAAGTACCATGGCGCCGTTGCACTGATATTCACAAAGATCAGGCCTGTTTGAAACGGATGCTGTCACCTTTGATCCGTCATATCCGCATTCTGTGAATGCATTTTTTAACTGTTCTGAAATAATATCAATAAATCTGTTCATTTATAATTCAACTCCGTAAGCAGCAAGCATTTCTCTGGCACTGTCGAGAGAGTCCTTTCCGTGAAGATTTTTTATCGGTGCAAATTCCTTATTTCTGTCAACTTCGAATGCAAAGCAGCCGTTCATCATTTCGATCATATCAAGAACAAGGGTTTCATATTTATATCCGTTGTTTTCTTCAGGCTTTACAGGTTCCCCCTTATCGTCAAGATATGAAATCTTTTTGACTGCCTTGTGAAGAGGCATATCATTTCCGGCAATTCTCATGAGGGCATCGATTCTGAAAAGATAGTTGAGAATAACACCGCTGTTGTATGCCAGATCACCGTTTTCATCCTTCATATACATCATTTCTTCGTTAAGATCGTAATACTCAACGATGGAAGGCCTTCCGTCACGGTAACAGAGCACGCCTACCTTTTCCTCAGGATATGCTTTGCTTATAACCTTTGCACCTACTTCACAGCCTGCCCCTGCAGTAGCACCGATAAATGCAGGATCCATCATTCTCTGAAGAACATTGTCAACAGCGAAGATATTAATCCATTCAATACCCCTGTCGGCGATAACCTTATCCAGACCTGCGCCGAGCATTGACTTGAACCAGCCACCGTTTCCGTTAGGGGATAATGCGATATGATCTTTGGCTTCCAGATAAACGTTGCCTTCAAAATCTGTTGCGGGAGCCATTTCCTGGATAAAGAAGAAAATATTGCTGCTGTCATATCCGAAATAATCATGAGCTGCAAAAAATTCTCTTGTTTCAGCGTCATTCTTTTCAGATGTCATGATGAAAAGAGGAATGACTGTCCCTGCTTTTTTTACAACGTCCGTAAGGTTGTTGATAAGGCATTCAAAGATATAAAGGTCTCTGGTGATACCTACATTGACTGCTCCCTTCGGACCTTCCACCCCAAGTCTGGAACCCTGTCCTCCGGCAAGAAGAAGTGCTGCAGTCTTACCTGCTCTTATAAGTTCGAGACCTGCTGCCTCAAGTTCGGTACGTTTTTCCTCTATCTCACTTATCTTCATGGCACTCATAGGCTGAATGTCACCCGCAAGTGATTCAGCAGGCTTCATGATGATGGGCTCAAAATCAACACGTTCTATCTCTGCAATAAGGTTATTCTTCTGTTCATCTGACAGTTCATCATAGTATCTGAGGACATGAACCTGACCATATTTTTCCAGTTTAGCTTTTGCCTCATTAAAATCCATAGCATTTCTCCCGTATATTCAAGTTTTATGAAATCTGCCGTATTATTTTACACTATATGGTTGTTTTTTTAAAGTAAACCTTGAACAATGTAATGTGAATGTTTAGAATAATTCTGACTTCCACTTTATAAAATCTGTATTGCTTCATGTTTATGATATGAATCTTAATGAACAGCAGTTAACCGCAGTCACTCACGGCTGTGGTCCGATGCTTGTAATTGCAGGACCGGGTTCAGGCAAAACTGCAGTTATCGTAGAGAGGATGTTCCGTCTGATCACGGTTTCAGGTGTTGAACCTTCTCATATTCTTACGGTCACATTTTCCAGGGCAGCCGCCGAAGAAATGGAAGAACGTTTCCGTTCTATTCCCGGCATGCAGTACACACATCCCTCTTTCGGTACATTCCACAGTATTTTTTTCAGAATCCTTATTTCTTCAGGATACTGCAGCAGCTCTTCGCTGATCTCAGATAAGGAAAAACAGGATTTTTTTTATAATAAAGCTGCCGTTTATTTTCCCGATAAAAATTCAGAAGATACAGCAGAGGAAATAATGCATGCAGTAAGCGGTATACGCAGTCTTCGAAACTGTTCTAAGAATAACAGTGATGCATACCGGACCATCGCAGAAGAATATTCCCGATATCTCAAAAACAGAAAACTGCTGGACTTTGACGATATAATCACCAAAACCCTGAGGCTGTTTAACGAACGTCCGGATGTCCTCGAACAATGGCAGAATAAATACAGATACATACTTATAGATGAATTCCAGGATATCAGTCCTGCCCAGTACAGGACGATAAGCATGCTTTCACGACCGGATAATAACGTTTTTGCCGTATGTGACGATGACCAGAGTATTTACGGGTTCCGGGGAGCTTCCCCCGATTCTGTCAGGCAGTTTATCCGTGATCATCCGGGGCTCAGTCATGTTATACTTTATAATAATTATCGATGCTGTTCCGTTATCACCGATCCTGCCTTCAGCCTTATATCCCGGAACCGGAACCGGATTGAAAAAAGATTCGTTTCCTGCCGACGGACTCAGGATGCTTCATTTTCCATAGATGTATATCAGGACAGGCAATCCCAGTATCAGTCTGTGGCATCTAAGATCAGGGAATACAAAAGCAAAGGGACTCCTCTTAATGATATGGCGGTTCTCCTCAGAAGCACAAAAGACTGTGAAATTATGAGAAATACCTTTGACGCTTTCGGAATCAGGTACAGATTCAACGGCGTGATTTCCTTCGGTCATGACCATTTTATTTTCAAAGACGTTTGCGCTTATCTGAAATCTGCCCATGACCCATATGATTACAGTGCATTAATATGTATACTTAACAGACCCGAAAGACATATCAGCAGGAACTTTATCAGTTTTTCCGGAAATGAGCCATGCATTCTCACTCTGAAGCGTGCACATTCCGTAAATCCCGGCATTATAAAGGAACTGGACAGACTGGAAAATGATCTTTCATTCCTGAGGCTGCTGCCCCCCGGTTCCGCTGTATGCTATATACTTAAAGCCATAGGTTACGAAAAATATATCCGGGATTACTGTTCAGCAGATTTGCAGAAATTCAGAATATGTGAGAAAATCCTGAAAGAATTATCGGAGCAGTCAGCCACTTTCAACTCAGCCTTTGATCTGATAGTCCAGGAGAGCATATCTTCAGTTATCAAAAGGAACACAGGTTGTGCAAAGAAATACTATCAGT
>JABUTA010000086.1:15407-24533 GCA_021443845.1 Parasporobacterium sp. | reverse complement strand
TATCCTGATTTATCTGAAACAGTCATCATGAAGGGTAAATTCCCGGACACTGTTCCTTCTTAATTACTACAGTTCCTGAGTTTTACCTTTGCATCATGGGGGAATGTATATACTGCCCCGATTGCTGCTGCCAGATATATAATGAATAATATTATTAACTGTGGTATTCCGAATACACCAAGCTTTGTGATTCTGAATGTTATATAAACAGCTACAGTGGCAGCTGCGCACAGAATAAGGATGACTGTATTTCTCATACAGTTACGCCTCATATTTCCTCTTAAGGCAACAAGTGTCAGGATGAGCATCCCCAGCGAAGCCATCAAAGGCGGGACGATCCTTATGGCAGGAATTGAATAACACGAAAATTCCGTCATTATAAAAAACATGAGTGCCAGGAGCAGATGAGGCACTATTATATAGTATTTGGAGTATGGTTTACCTCTTTTTCTGCACTTGATACCATGGACTATGGCTATGATAAGATCAACTGCAAACAATAATGCAACAAACAGGATAATGCCTATTGCGATCATCAGTGCATCGGCTATTGTCAGGTGATATACATCGAAGTTCTCGAAACGGTTGATCAGCTCAGGGGAATAAACCACATTAAATTCCGAATGCTTGACATCTTCGCCTGTCCCATCCTTAAGTTCCAGCCTGAATCCCCGCTCATCGGTTTCGTCTTCAATGTAATACAGATAATACTTACCGCCGGCTTCGGCTTCAAAATCCACCACAGGCAGCATATATCCGATTATATTCTCAACCATGTAAATTGTTCCCATGTAGCCTACCGACCCGGTTTCAAGGGAATTGATCACTATGCTGTAGTCTCTGTCCGGAGGAAGCATGATTATCAGCTGCTGCCCCTTTTTCAATGCATAGATACTCGGAACGGCCAGATCTCCTGTAAAAAGTTCATCCTTTATATAGGTGTATCCGTCACTTCTGACTGACTCAACATACTCCGACTCCCCATAGATATCTATTTCCACATTTCCCGAAATAATAATCTTGCCTGTAACTATGCTGTCGGTAAACATAACTTCAGGATCGTTAGATGAAAACATCCAGTTTATATATGCATCAGGATTGTGCTCTCTTATCAGGTTCATGGCCAGCCCGACATTTTTATCCCAGTGTCCTTTACCCGCATCAGATTTATTACCCTGCAGATATGTGCCGACTATGGTTTCCAGATAATCCAGCATGCTGTCTATGGTTGCCATCTGGGCCGAATCCGCACCGTCAACATTATTCAAAGCCGAAATGAACACGTTCAGAACATCACTGATATCTCCCTCAGAAAATGCTTTTCTGATAGGCTCTTTCATAACATTTTCATAGTCTTCGGAGGTGGGAAGCATCTGATACAGATATTCCATCAGCATGTGAAGCTGGGAATTTACGCCGGGATTGTTTACCATTTCCCTGCCGGTCAGCATTTCACTTACAATACTGGCATTCGAAAACAGTTCGTCATAATTGCTGTCCATTTCCTGAGCCGGAGTGTAAAGATTTAATCCATACCTGCCGTATCCCCATTCCAGAAACGGTATAAGGGGAACTATGTCAAACTTTCCGAGGATATTGAAAATATTATAGTATATTTGTTCTTCATAATCTCTTGTGTTATGAGGAACGGCATAATTATATCCGAAAACCTTTGTAAACATACCGGATGATGTCATATCAGCTTCCACAAGGTTGGCAACCGCACCACCTCTGCTGTAACCTGACATCCACAGGATCAGATCACCGGTGAGATCGTTATCACTGATATATTTCATGATACGTTCTTTTACCAGTTCTGCAGCTTCCGCAAACCCCACATGTCGCACCTCATCACCAACATTAAAATTGCTGAGCCATTCATTCTCATAGTTGCCCCCGCAGGGTACTGCAGCGATGACGGTTTTATCCCCAAGTTCTTTTAATGCTATCGCAGTGGATATCGAATGCTCGGTTGTATCCTTGTCGTACCACTCTGTGGTTATATTTTCAAAGCCTGCCTCATCAAGGTACTGAATTATCCATTCATCCCTGTGTTCCGGGTTATCATTATTTCTGAAGGATGAAGCTGCCATGCCCAGTGACATCCGGGCAAGGGTATGATCATATTCTTCGGGATTCCCTTCAAACACGGAAAAATCAAACTCAACTTTCCATTTTATAATTTCATTTGATGGTTTCAGCTGAGTATGGGCAGTTGAACTGATGGTTTCATCCTCCTGTGCAGCCGTACTGAATGCAGGAAAAGCTGTCAGTATTAATAATAAACACAAAATAACTGTTATTATGTTTTTCTTCATTAGCTCTGTCCTTCAACCTATCTGTGTGATGACATATCAAGTATGGAATCTGCCAGTATCATCCCCCCCGTCATGGAACTGGTAAGAACAGTACGCAGAATACCGATTCTGACATCATCATGAATAATATTGTTATCCTGCATATTGGATGCAGCTGTCATGGCAGTTGCTATCATTATCCTGGTCTGGGCACTGAAGCCCAGCTTTCCGATATATCTGTTTTTCTTCAGGTAATCATATATTTCCTTTATCTGGAACGCAGCTTCTTCCGCTGCGATATCAAGCACCGAGAGAACTGCAAGAATTATCATCTGGGGACCTGTGCCGAAACGCAAGCCGGTCCTTTTGACTGCATCCAGCAGGTTAAGAAATTTCCCGGTTTTTTCCTCGGGACTTCTGTCGGTAAGGGCAAGAATATGGCTCACCCCCTGCAGGGGATTTTTCAGCCTGAATTTTGGTTTTAGAATATTGAAGCACTTTTCCATTTCTTCGGTAACTGATTCAACGTCTTCTCCGTCTGCAGCAAGTATCGCTGCAAACATCATGTCTTCCTGTCCTGTCAGAATGGGATGTGATGCTTTCGTATATTCGAATATTTCATACATTCTCTCAAAGTTGCTGTCCAGGTTCTCCTCACTGCAGTTATCATACAGAGACATTGCTGTAATAAATCTCTGGCCGGTACCTGTAAAATATGTAGGCATGATCCTGTTATATGTATTTACCAGTCCCTCCAGATATTTCTCAGGATCCTCAGCTACAGCCATTTTTATGACCAGCGGCAGCTGAAGATAATCTCTGAATGCGGTAAATCTGCCCAGCCTTCTTTTCAGGATCTCCCTGCACTCCAGAATATCTGTCATCCTGATAACATTCTGCGCATCCGAACCATTCAGCAGAAAAAGGAAAGCTCCCAGGGCATGTTTCTTTCCATATTCTCCCGGAAAACACGATTTTATTATCAGATAATTTTCATTAAATGCTGTTCTCATATTATCTTTCCTGCAGTATCAGTACACCAACAAATCCTGACGAATAATCATCAGCCTCGATAAAAACCTGTTGTCGTATACTCAGCCCATTTTCGATACATTTCCTTATAATGTTCTTTAATAAATTCCTGAATTTTTCTGATTTCCTGGTCAGTCAACTTCCCTCGTTCCTGAAGGACCGTGCTGCCATTCTCTTTAACATAAAATTTGGCAGATCCGATTTCTGTAAGTTTCCTGTCACTGGCATGTACATGCATGGCTTCTATTACACATTTTGATGTGAAGTAGAGATAATATCCCGCAACCTTATATTGGTAATACTTTGGCACCCTACACCTCCATATACTTCAATCCACTGGTAAAATAATCTTTTGCAATTTCCAGTTCAATGTCATCCATGTTTGTTTCCACCAATGTTCCATCTTTTTGAAACACTGCTGCACTTTTCCTATTGTTTAAATTAAATATCTGGATACCATCTTTACATTTCCTCATGGCATATCCTGCGATAATAACTTCCGCCGCATCAGCTATCATTTCTATATCAGGCATAACGAACCTCGACTTTCTTAATTGGATTTAAAAATTTTTCTTCATCCATGAGCAGATTTCTGAGAACAGGTATTAAGTCAATGTATTCTTCTTCAAGCTTTTCATTGTGGGAATATTTAGCCATAACAACCAAATAACCATTATCCCATTCAACAACTCTCTCATATCTTTCTAATGAATATGGTGCTATGATTTTCAACTCAACATCGCCTGCGCTGAATATGGTATATCTGCCCACACTGCTTAAGTATGCGGTATCCATTCGTATCACTTCCTTTTCAAAAAATATTCGGCTTGAATACTCCATTCTCCCATCTGACTATGTCTTTTTGGGTTACATTGATCCTCGACGCAAGGTCTCCCTGTGTAAACCCGGCTTCTTTTCTGTACTGTTTGAGTTTCTCACCAAATTCCATATCATTCTTTTTTGTTCTTAACAATCAATGACACTATTATTGTATGCCGTTTGCGGTTTTTTTCAACTTTTTTATCTCATTTCCATATTTTCCATTTGTCATTCTCCGAAAGCCCTGTTTACAATGTCCTGTACTTTTCTATAGCCTTTTGCTCCGTACTTCTCGGTCAGCCTGGTCTTGCGTGTCTCACCGTTTCCCCATTTTCCGGCAATAACCTCAAGGGCTATTTCCAGGGCTGTGGCTGCATCCAAAGCCGTTTCAACAGGCGCTGGTATAGGAGTCGGTTTCGGAATGGGCATAAAGTAGTCAATCTGTGAGAACTCGCCCCATGCTGTCCAGGCCGTTCCTTCAGAACCACCCTTTTTGTTATACCGCTTGCCGGTGTCAAGGTCTGTCCATGACAGAAGCACTCCACCGCCCCATATAGCAGTGCATTCTGCGGTATTATACATATCAATGTCTCCATTGGCGCTTTTAACCGCTTTGCCCCCGATATAGATGCCTACATGACCACCATTCTGAAGAAGTGAACCTTCGTTAAGTGATATGCCTTTAGCAAACTTGCCCCTCTTGCTGCATGACATAAGTGTCTTTGCCTCGTCAGTCATGCTGACCCAGTCACCCATGGTTGCACCACCACCCAATAGGGTCTTGTCCCCCGTGAAATGGTCAGGTGTTGCGGTAAGGGTGTGAACAAAGCCAAGGCAGTCAAAGTGCCATCTGCCATTATACCATTCACCTACATTACCTCGGTAGGAGTCGGATCCTCCTCTGTAGGCTGTTGCTCCGTACTTGCCCATAGCAACATCATAGGCAAGGTCTGCAAGTTCTGAGCCTTTCATTTTGCGTCCGACAGAAGTGTCGGTATCAATGATTCTGTAAATGTCCGTAAGAGAGCCTCCGGAACAGTTATGGTAACCGGGGAAGTATCCCACAGCCGTCTTTCCGTTGCTTGACAGATAGTGGGATGCCTCCGGAGCTGCCTCGAAGATGCCTCCGTTATGGTAGACAGCAACATGGTGTCCATGGTACCAGAGTATATCTCCGTTCAGCTTCCGGGCGGACGGGTCAAGCCGTTTGAACCTCTTGGTATCGTTCAGCACACCTCTGATACTCTGTCCTGCCCACAAGCTGTTGGAGTTCTGAGCCTCAGCTGTTGTAATGACTCCGGCAAGGCCTAAAGCCATGCGGACGTAATCAGAGCAGCCGATTCCTGTATGACCGTCCCAGTAGTGGTGCCTTCCATCGCCAAGAGATGTTAACGCGTTTATAAATTCGCTTATCCTGTCCATATTCCCTCCTATCAGTGCAGATGATCACTGCACATCCTATAGTAAGCTGAGTATTGGCAACAGTCAACTTCATTTACCGTCAACAGGGAGATATCGAGGATCTGCAAAGATGCAGGCATAGAAAGATTCACCTGCCACGCCTTCCGGGCAACCTTCGCCACCCGCTTCATCGAACAGCGCCCCCATGATTACAAGGTACTGCAGGAGATCCTGGGACATGCGAATATCAAGATCACCCTCAACTTATATACCCATGTCATGAAGGACAGCAAAGTCAGGGCTATGGAAGATCTGGTCATTAATTATCAGCACGAAAATGCCCGAAATTCTGACCACATTTTTGACACGATTTTTGACACGATTTTATATAAAATCCTATGCAATCCGATGCACTTCAATGCACATCGGTGAGCAAAGTGTAATAATTGAAAAGCCTTGATTTTAAAGGAAATTTTAAGACCATGACAGCAAAAAATCCCTTGTTTCCAAGGGATTTTACTGCTTCATGCGGAAGATGGGACTTGAACCCACACGAGATTGCTCCCACAAGATCCTTAGTCTTGCTCGTCTGCCAGTTCCGACACTTCCGCATTGCCTAGCGTTTCAACCGCGCATATGCAATTATATCACCAGAAACATTTTTGTCAACTATTATTTATTTTTATTTCCATTTATAATAAAAATACAGTTTATCAGTAATTCAGACATCCCTGATTCACCGTCAGGAATGTCTGAATAGTTATTTATTCATACTGTCAGTTTATCTTCACATCATGGCAGATATTTTCCTGATGCCAGATACAACCTGTACCACTCTTCCCTGGTAAGATATATATCTGAAGCAGCACATATATCTTTAATGTGATCAGGATTCATTGTACCTGCATAAGCATGCCTGAACAGCAGACCGCCTTACAGAGAGAATACAAAAAACCCGTAAGTTCTGCAACAATATACTTACATATGCAATACTTTTGTGATATGGTTGCACAGGTGCTTCAACCGGAGTACATGAACAGTTTTATCATTAATCGTCTGCGGCGCAGCACATTCATTAAAATGTGCTGCATGGATTATTATTATCATGATACAGCATATAGACCCACACAGGTTCAATAATGAATATAAACCCGTTGCACTGCCATCGGACAACAGCCCTGTGCTGTGTTTCAGCGGCCGTTCTGTTCTCATAAAAACAGTTCCTGTCCCTGAAGGAAAAATTGATAACATCAGACATACCGAAGGTCTTTCCGCTGCCTCTTTACTGGATGCGGAATTTCCCATCCGGAGTATGTTCGGTCAGGATGATGATATAGTATTCGCATTTACCATGGATGATACAGATTACTATATAAACCTGTCGGAGAAGGAACATATCATCCCGGGATATAAATACACAGACCTGCGAAACCTGAGAGGCTGCGTGGAAAACCATATAAGCCTCATCCTGTATACCGGCATCCATCTTTTTCAGTGGTATGATGTCAACAGATACTGCGGCAAATGTTCCGCTCCTCTCATGCACTCTCCTTCAGAAAGAGCCCTGTGCTGTCCTGTCTGCGGCAAAACCTTCTATCCGCAGATAATGCCCGCCGTAATAGTGGGTGTTATTAACAACGGGCGGCTTCTGGCAACCAAGTACCGTACCGGGTTCGACCATTATGCCCTTATCGCCGGCTTCTGTGAAATCGGAGAATCCCTGGAGGAAACTGTAGCAAGAGAGGTAATGGAAGAATCCGGCCTTAAGGTTAAAAATATACGTTATTACGGTTCCCAGCCCTGGGGAATTGCCCAGGACCTCCTGGCCGGTTTTTATTGTGATGTGGACGGGGATTCCAACATTAAAATGGACACAAACGAACTGAAGCTGGCAGAATGGAAAAGACCTGAAGAAATAGTTCTGCAGCCTGATTTTCTGAGCCTTACCAATGAGATGATGCTTAAATTCAAAAATGGAGAGATACACTGATCATTATTCCAACTGCATACTGTGTCCCAGAAACTGCGGTGCCAACAGAAATATATCTGCCGGTTACTGTCGTTCGGGGCGTAATATCCGTGCCGCCCGTGCAGGACTTCATTATTATGAAGAGCCCTATCTGTCCGGCATTAACGGCAGCGGCACCGTATTCTTTTCCGGCTGCTCTTTAGGCTGCATATACTGCCAGAACATGCAGATCACCCATGAAAATTTCGGATTTGAAATATCCCCTGAAAGGCTTTCGGATATATTCCTTGAACAGCAGAAAAGAAATGCCCACAACATCAATCTGGTGACCGGTACCCATTTCACCCCCTCAATTGCCGAAGCATTAAGGATAGCCAAAGATTCGGGGCTTTCAATTCCTGTGGTGTGGAACAGTTCAGGCTATGAAAAGCCCGATACACTGCGGATGCTGACAGGGCTTGTTGACATATTCCTTCCTGACTTCAAGACACTCTCGTCTGAACTGGGACAGCGTTATATGAACGCCCCTGATTATCCCGGATATGCTAAAGAGGCCCTGGCCTGTATGGTGGAACTGGCAGGAGAGCCGGTATTCGAGCCCTATGACTTCACAGTTCGCAGCGGATCAGATAAAACAGGATACGGCATTGCCGAAGGTGAAGACCCTGATGATCTTATGGAAGGAGAAGGTGTCCTCCTGAAGAAAGGCGTAGTGGTCCGGCATCTCATCATTCCTGATCAGGCTGAAGATTCAAAAAACGTTGTGAAATATCTGCACGAAACCTACGGCAGCAGAATATGGTTGTCCCTTATGAGCCAGTATACCCCTGTTGGTGTATTTGATGTATCCGGAGATGCGTCTGCCTGTACTTCACATAAGGAAAATTCATCCCCGGACAAATACAGACAGCCAACAAAAACAGCAGGCCCTGAAGCCTGCCGTCTGAGAAGTGAGTTCCCTGAACTTACCGGAGTATTAAGTTCTTCAGAATATGATGAAGTTCTGGACTACGCCATAGAACTTGGTGTGGAAAACTGTATGATCCAGGATGTAGAAACCGCATCAGAAAGCTTCATACCCGTATTTGACGGTACAGGCATTCTGTCCTGATCCGCAGCTTCCGCGTATAAAATTTCTGACAAGCATCTCTGAAAAAACTACCATCCGATAGTATCGCTGTTTCCCGGAGTCATACCATATTTTCTGTACAGTTTGAACAGGTCACTCTGCCCCAGAGTCTGAAACTGTTTTCTGGCAATCTGCCTGGTATCAGCTCCGTTCCTGATAAGAGTTTCCGCCTCCTCCAGCTCCTCTGCCCGGAGCTGTTCCTCGTCAATCCCCGAAGCATATCCACTCATGCCGGCATATTTACGGCTCATATATTCATTAATCTTTTTTAAATCCGATCCATCCATATATTCACTTATCTTTTGTTCTTAATATTCATAAATTACCTACACATCCATCACCATGTATCTTTCAGCGAATTGTGCGAGCCGTTGTTATTCAGGGCTGGTTATGCAAAGATGCAAGGGTGAAGACGCCCGTTCTCAAAACGAGGCGGCTTCAGGGGTACTGAGCAGTAAACTTATCAAAAGTTTACTGCG
>JABUTA010000086.1:13085-15220 GCA_021443845.1 Parasporobacterium sp. | reverse complement strand
ATGAATAACAGGCGCAGCACACTGATGCTGAAAGATACATGGTGATGGATGTGCTGCCTTTATCTCAAAACGAGGCGGCTTCAGGGGTACTGAGCAGTAAACTTATCAATTATTCATTATCCACTTCGGCATGAGCAACATAGAAAATATGATCCCCCATACGTTCAATATTGGATACCATATTAATGAATATGCTGCTGCTTTCAGGCTGACATCTGCCTTCGTTAAGACGGGTAATATGTTCATCAACAAGTCTCTTTCTCATGACATCGACCTGTTCTTCAGCCCTGTCAACCTCAGAAAGCATAGATTCATTTTCATCTATTATATATTTCTTAGTGTTATTAAGAAGAGTATGAACCTGATTTACCATTTCATCCATTTCAACCATAGCATGATCGGAAAATACTATCTGATTTTCTACCACCAGAATTGTATACTTGGCAAAGTTATCACCGATCTCGGCCACCCTCATAAGGTCTCCGATATTATTATGAATGGTTACAACATCCTTTTCCGGTTCCACACCGCTGATATTGGCAGAAACCTTGATAAGGTAATCCAATATCTGCTTGCTCTTATCCTGACATGCACCTATCTTAGGTTCAACATGCTTTGCCAGGTCCATATCCTTTTCACGCATGGCCTTGTAAGCTGTATCAAATGTATCCATGGCCATATCTGCCATAACCATCATTTCCTTGCGAAGCTGCTTAATGGCCAGTTCAGGCTGCAGGAGGATACGTTCATCAAGATATACATATTCCAGCTTAACTTCTTTGTCACGGATAATAAGCTGTGATATCTTTACAAATACATTGGTAAACGGAAGGAAAATAATCGTGCACACCACATTGAAAAATGTATGAAACATGGCGATCTGGGTCGCAGATGCTGCAAACCATTTTCCGAATGTATCTTTCATGAATCCCGGATACGCAAGCAGCAGGATCATAAAAATAACAGAACCGAATACATTGAACATAAGATGTATTATAGCTGCTCTCTTGGCATTTGAACCCGAACCCATAGCAGACATAACAGCCGTAACGCAGGAACCTATATTGGTACCCAGAATTATGAACAGTATCTCATTGCCGCCGGTACCTATGACAAGTCCCGCAACGCTCATTGCTATAACTACGGAAGATATAACCGAGCTGGACTGCACCAGAGCTGTAAGCAGGATACCTATAAGGAACAGCAGGAACGGATTGGTTATATTCTCAAATATCACCTGGATTGCATCACTGTTGGTCTTCATGGCATCGGACATCACAGAAAGTCCGATGAAAATAAGACCGAAACCAGCAAGAATGAAACCTATCTGTTTAGTTTTTTCTTTCTTGCATATGGTTGTGATAAGCATTCCTATCCCGGCAAGAATCTGTATATATGTTGTAATGGGGAATGTACTGAGAGCTGCGATCTGGGCCGTGATAGTAGTACCGATGTTCGAACCCATGATCATGGTGGTAGCCTGGGCCAGATCAATGATGCCGATATTAACAAAGCCGACTATAAGTACCGTCGTAACACCGGAACTTTGTATAAGAGCCGTTGTTGCGGCACCTATACCAACATTTACCAGCTTCTTTCCGGCCGTCTTTCCGAACAGATCCCTGATTTTCTTTGTAGCCAGCTGTTCAATACTTTTAGTAAGCAGGTGAACACCTACAAGGAACACGCCAATACCGGCAAAAAGCTTTACAACAAAAAACAATATTTCTTCAAATGTCATATTTCTTCCCTTTCACGTTATATCAAGAATATGCCTCGTACATTATACCTTTGCATTTGAAAAATCTAAATATTGTTAATGTAAAATCTATGTAAAACTTTTTCAGGCAAAATATCACATTGCAGGCACAATAAAAGCAGATACCCCTCAAGGTACCTGCTATATATCATTCATTCCGCACTGTCTTATAAATACAGTCAATGCCCGACTCATATCATGTCAGGCAGTTAAATCATCTGCACCGGTTCTGTCTGACTATCTCCCAGGCAAGTATTCCCGCCGCCACAGAAGCGTTCAGGGAATCAATATCCCCCTTCATAGGTATGGACGCCACAAAATCGCATTTGTCCCTGACCAGTCTGCTGACGCCGCTGCCTTCATTTCCGATGACCAG
>JABUTA010000086.1:11642-13034 GCA_021443845.1 Parasporobacterium sp. | reverse complement strand
CTGCACATACAAACCACATTCCCTTTTCCTTGAGATAATCAATGGTCTGGGCAATGTTCGTAACCTTGGCAACCAGGGTGTGATGCACTGCTCCTGCAGATGCTTTTGCAACTGTTGCATTTACCGACGCAGCCCTGTGCTTGGGAATGATTACCCCATGGGCTCCCGCAAGATTGGCACTTCTGATAATGGCTCCGAGGTTGTGGGGATCTTCAATTCCGTCCAGAACGAATATAAAAGGTTTCTCCCCTCTTTCCCCGGCCCTTGCCAGAATATCATCCACATCAGCATAGCTGACTGCAGAAAGGTTGAGAATCACTCCCTGGTGATGCCCTGTTTCAGACATCTGGTCCAGTTTATCCTTCGGAACGTAGACCGTAAGCACATTTCTTTTCTTTGCCTCGGCAACTATCTGGCTTACAGGACCTTCACCCAGGCCTTCCTGTACATAGAGCTTATCAATGTTCTCATTGGTCTTAAGAGCCTCCATGACGGCATTTCTGCCTTCCGCCATAAACTCGTTATGTTTTTCAGAACCTTCAGTATTATGTCCTGCAGGATTTCTTCTTTCCGTATTCTTTCTTTCATGATCGCCGCGGGATTTCTCGCCCCGGACATAAGAAGAATTCTTATTGTATTTATTGTCTTTTCTGTATTCCATAAATATTTACTGCGTATACTATAACAGCAGCCCACATCATTCTGCAGGATTTCTGTACTTCTCAAGTGCCCTGTCTATCAGTTCGTCTATTCTGGCATACCTTTCCTCCAGGTACAGATGCCCCATAAGGGCTTCCAGTCCCGTAGCTCTTCTGTACTCACTTATGGTGCAGCTTTTCGGGGCTGTCAGGGATTTCAGATTTCTCCCCCTTTTGAATACAGCCATTTCCTCATCAGTAAGTTCATTCTGAAGAATATCTGCCATCCCTGACTGGGCAACGGCATTCGTCAGTGCTTTTGATCTTTTATTGATCTCATCCGCATTGCCCTCGCATTCATTTACGATCCGGTTCCTTATGTTAAGTTCAAAAACAGAATCCCCCAGAAATGCCAGGGATGCAGATGACATATTCTTTACTTTCTGTGCCACTTAACGCCCTCTCTTGTATCTTCAAGGATAATGCCCATCTGATCCAGCTGAGCCCTTATCTCGTCAGCCCTTGCAAAGTTCTTAGCCTTTCTTGCAGCCTGGCGTTCGGCGATGAGTTCTTCCACCTCGCTGTCCAGATCATCCTTTTCTGCTGTCAGTATGATGCCCAGAACATCACAGAGCTTTCCGAAATCCTCCCGTACACTCTTTACCATAGTCAGTGAAGATTCCTCATTTACAGCCGAGTTTACTGCACGTACCAGTTCAAATACAGCTGAGATGGCATCAGCAGTATTGCAGTC
>JABUTA010000086.1:9784-11632 GCA_021443845.1 Parasporobacterium sp. | reverse complement strand
GCATCTTCAAACTTCTTAACAAAAGGAACTGCCAGATCAAGATCCTCTCCGGCTGCCGGTTCCTGAGATCTTGTTCCGGGATTTTCAAGAATATGATCCAGTTTGGCTGCCGCATTCTTAATTCTGTCGAGGCCTGACTTGGCTGATTCCATAAGGGTATCAGAGAAATTAAGAGGGCTTCTGTAATGGGCGCTGAGCATGAAGAAGCGAAGCACCTGCAGATCGTAATGATTGCTTATATCCCTGACTGTAAAGAAATTGCCTTTTGATTTGGACATTTTCTCACCGTCGATATTCAGAAATCCGTTATGCATCCAGTATTTTGAAAACTCCACTCCGTTGGCAGCTTCAGACTGGGCTATTTCATTTTCATGATGAGGGAATATCAGATCCTCTCCGCCGGCATGAATGTCAATTGAATCTCCCAGATACTTCTTTGCCATTACAGAGCATTCTATATGCCATCCCGGTCTTCCCTGGCACCAGGGAGACTCCCAGTAAGGCTCCCCTTCTTTTTTAGGCTTCCAGAGAACAAAGTCCGTGGAATCTTCCTTTTCGGTTTCACCGGTTACCTTCAGGGAGTGGGCTTCTTTTCTGTGGCCGCCTTCCAGATCATCGAGATTCTTCTTGGAAAGTTTGCCGTAATCTTTGAATTTTCTGGTACGGTAATATACTGTACCGTTCTTTTCATAAGCATATCCTTTTTCAATAAGATCAGAAATCATGCTGACCATACCGTCGATTTCTTCTGTTGCAAGAGGATGCTTTGTGGCAGGCTTAACATTCATTGCAGCCATATCCTTTTTGCATTCTTCTATATATCTCTTTGAAATAACATCTGAAGTGGTTCCCTCTTCAATTGCTGCCTTAATGATCTTGTCATCTACATCTGTGAAATTGGAAACGTAATTAACTTCATAGCCTTTATATTCAAGATATCTTCTGAAGGTATCAAATACTATCATCGGGCGTGCATTTCCGATATGGATAAGGTTGTACACGGTAGGTCCGCATACATACATGCTGATCTTTCCTTCGTTGATAGGAACCAGTTCTTCTTTTCTGGCATGTAAAGTGTTATATATTCTCATGTGTAATCCTCCATGGTATTATAAGTAAACTTCATCGGGTCCGGCTTTATGTTTCCTGCACAAAACTGTTGCAATCATTCTGTCTTATGGATAAGAGCAACGGCCTGGGCTGCTATGCCTTCTTTTCTTCCGGTAAATCCCAGCTTTTCTTCAGTAGTTGCCTTTATACTCACGGTTCCTGACGGAATTTTGAGTGCACGGCTTATATTATCCCGCATGGTATCAATATAAGGCCGCAGCTTCGGTGCCTGGGCAATTACCGTAGAATCAATATTGCATATTTCATAGCCCGCTTCTACCAGTACATCCCTGACCTTCTCCAGAAGCTTCAGGCTGTCTGCGTCCTTATAAGCATCATCATTATCCGGAAACAGCACACCTATATCACCCAATGCAGCTGCTCCCAGCAGCGCATCCATGACAGCATGCACCAGAACATCCGCATCAGAATGCCCGTCAAGTCCTTTTTCATATGGTATATCCACGCCCCCCAGAATAAGCCTTCTGCCTTCCTTCAGCCTGTGGACATCGTAACCCTGCCCGATTCTCATGCATTTCTCCCTGTAATAAAATTGTGTACTGCAAACTTAACATTTCCGGGTTTATCACCTCTTCGATCTTTTAAAAGCTGTGATTTTCCGCTGTGCTGTATATAGTCCTTCATCAGACCAATATATTATACACATTTTTTATTTTTAATAAATACTGAAATACAACAATTAATGCTCTGGTCAGATAAACGCAGCATAACAGTTCG
>JABUTA010000086.1:5777-9537 GCA_021443845.1 Parasporobacterium sp. | reverse complement strand
TGGCGAGATAGCTCAGTTGGCTAGAGCACGCGGTTCATACCCGCGGTGTCGAGGGTTCAAATCCCCCTCTCGCTACTCACAGAGGACCTGCTGATATCAGTAGGTCTTTTCATTTGCATATCTCTTACATATGATCCTTTACTTTCACCGCAACCATTCTTGCACGTGCCCTGACCTCTCCGCCGGCTTCCATTACCATCGACACTATCACTTTACGTTCACCGATTTCCTCTGCTTCTGCAGTTACATTTACCGGAGTACCCATGGGAACAGGCTTTTTGAAATCTATCTCCAGTCTGGCGGTAATGAATCTCTCTATGACAGTATTCTCTGTCAGTTCCAGTCCCTTATCATGATGAGCAAAAAATGCCGCCGATGCAGTGCCATGGCAGTCAAATATTACTGCGATCATTCCTCCGAACAGATTATCGGGAACTCCCCCTGTATATATCTGATCCGGTATTACGCTGCATACTACTCTTTTTCCGCCCTCATCAGGAAAAGACCTGAGGTGCATACCGTGATCATTATCCGGGCCGCATCCCCAACAATGTCTGAACCGTTCACCATATGTATCCTGTATTGCTGTTTTTTTCATATACGCCTCCCTTTGGCAATCATTCTTCATCCTTTATTCTGAGTAAATTTCAACATAGGAAATGCAATAAAATGGTCAAAATCAATAAACATTCCTATTTTTGCAAGCAAACTATATACACAATTTCTGATTATGTTATAATTTTATCATACTTGCAGATACAATTCTTTATCCAGGTCAGAAAACAGAATAAAAAATTGCTATTTCAGCTTGAAAGGAGGCTGCATTAATGTTATTTCAAACAACCAAGGCCCACGAGGAATTGCGGGCCCAGATCAGGGAATTCGCCGAGCGCGAGGTAAAACCTATTGCGTTCAAACTGGACCAGAATAACGAATTCCCCACAGAAGCTGTTAAAGAACTCGGAAAAATGGGTATCTTAGGCCTTCCGTTTCCTGTAGAATACGGCGGCATGGGAAAAGACATCATGAGTTATGCCATAGCTGTTGAAGAACTTGCCCGCGTGGACGGAGGTACCGGTGTTATTCTGTCCGCTCATGTATCACTGGGCACATGGCCTATCTTCAACTTCGGTACGGAAGAACAGAAACAGAAATACCTCGTTCCTCTCTGCACAGGAGAGAAGATCGGTGCCTTTGGACTTACAGAGCCTAATGCCGGTTCTGATGCCGGCGGAACTGAAACCACTGCAGTTCTTGAAGGCGATCACTATATTCTGAACGGTGAAAAAATCTTCATCACCAACGGTGGTGAAGCTGATACATATGTAGTATTCGCAGTTACAACACCCGATATCGGAACAAAGGGCATTTCAGCATTCATTGTTGAAAAGGGCTGGGAAGGCTTCACATTCGGAGACCATTATGACAAGATGGGTATCCGGTCATCAGCTACCAGACAGCTGTTATTTGACAATGTAAAAGTACCTAAGGAAAACCTCCTGGGTAAAGAAGGCATGGGATTCAAGATTGCCATGGCTACACTGGACGGCGGCCGTATCGGTATTGCAGCTCAGGCTCTTGGTATTGCTCAGGGTGCTTACGAATCAGCACTTGCCTACGCAAAAGAACGTGAACAGTTCGGTATGCCAATCGCCGGACAGCAGGCTGTATCCTTCAAGATTGCAGATATGGCCACAAAGCTCCGCTGTGCCCGTTTCCTTATATATTCAGCGGCAGAATTAAAAGAAGCTCATGAACCATATGGCATGGAAGCAGCCATGGCCAAAATGTACGCTTCAGATATTGCTCTGGAAGTGTGCAATGATGCTATGCAGATATTCGGCGGTTCCGGATTCATGAAAGGTATGGACGTTGAACGTATGTACCGTGATGCCAAGATCACAACCATCTACGAAGGCACTAATGAAATCCAGCGTGTCGTAATAGCATCACACCTGATCGGCCGTATAAAGACAGCCAATTCAGGAGGAGGCGGCGGCAGCAAACCTGCACAGAAGGTTGGAATCACCGGCGCCCGTAAGAAACAGATCTTCAAGGGTGATCCTAAGGAATGTGCAGCAGCCCTCGCAGCAGCACTTAAGGCTGACGGTCATGACTTTTCGGTAGGCATACCTGCTGATACTCCTATCGTTAAGGCTGAACGTGTTGTATCAATGGGTAAGGGAATCGGTGACAGAGAGAATGTAAAACTCATCGAAGATCTTGCAAAGGCTGCAGGCGCCGCAATAGGATCTTCACGTCCGGTTGCAGAAACTCTTCAGTATGTACCTATCGAGCGCTATGTAGGTATGTCCGGCCAGAAATTCACCGGAAATCTCTATATTGCATGCGGTATCTCAGGTGCGATCCAGCATCTTAAAGGAATCAAGGACGCATCCTGCATAGTTGCCATCAATAAGCATGCAGGTGCACCTATTTTCAAAAACTGTGACTACGGAATTGTAGGCGACCTTATGGAAGTACTCCCGTTCCTTATTGAAGAACTGGGACTTGAAGACAAACAGCCTGCACCGCCAATGGTTAAAATGAAACGTCCACCTGTTCCAAAGGCACCGATGCAGCCAAGATATGTATGTTCAGGCTGCGGACATGAATACATTCCTGAACTTGGCGATCCTGATGCAGAAGTTGCTCCGGGAACTCCATTCAGTAAATTGCCTGAGGACTGGGTATGTCCTGAATGTGCAGAAGCTAAAGATCAGTTTATAGAAGCTTAACAAGGAGGTTACGATATGCATTGCGTACGTCAGGTAACAGATAATCTGTATTGGGTCGGTGCAAATGACCACCGCACTCATTTATTCGAAAATATTCACCCTATCCCGCTGGGGGTAAGCTATAACTCTTACCTTCTGCTGGATGGCGAATTATCAATTCTTTTCGACACAGTTGACTGGTCAGTATGCCGTCAGCTGCTGGAAAATATGGATCATGTACTACAGGGGAAGGCTCTTGATTACATTGTAGTTAATCATATGGAACCGGATCATGCAGCTTCTCTTGATGAAATTTGCATGCGCTTCCCTGCGGCAAAGATCATTTCAACAGAAAAAGCATTCATGCTCATGCACCAGTTCGGAGTAAACCTTGAAGGCCGGGAGCAGATAAAAGTCAAAGAAGGCGATACATACACCTTTGCAGAGCATACAGTAACCTTCGTCGGTGCCCCGATGGTTCACTGGCCGGAAGCTATGGTAACACTGGACCTCACTAACGGTGTGCTCTTCTCAGCTGATGCCTTCGGTTCATTTATCGCACTGGACGGCAAATTGTTCGCTGACGAAGTAAACTTCGACAGAGACTGGCTGGACGAGGCAAGAAGATACCTTGTCAACATCGTAGGAAAATACGGTCCTCATGTACAGCTTCTCTTAAAGAAGGCAGCAGGAGTGCTTGACAAGATCAAATTCATCTGCCCTCTTCACGGTCCTGTATGGCGCGGAGATTTCGGCTACTTTATCGACAAATATGACAAGTGGAGCCGCTACGAGCCTGAAGAAAAAGGTGTTCTTATCGCTTACGCTTCTATGTACGGCAACACCGAAGCCGCAGCACAGGCCCTGGCTTCAAAGCTCTGCGAAAAAGGCGTTACAAACGTAACAGTACGCGATGTATCAAATACACATGTATCTTACCTTATTTCGGATGCTTTCAAATACAGCCACATAGTACTTGCTTCAGTAACCTACAACCTGGGAATCTACCCTGTAATGCATAACTTCCTTATGGATATGAAGGC
>JABUTA010000086.1:3504-5755 GCA_021443845.1 Parasporobacterium sp. | reverse complement strand
CGCTATTATGGAAAACGGCTCATGGGCATGCAAATCCGGTGATCTGATGACTAAGTTTCTGGAAGAACAGATGAAGAACATGACCGTTCTCGGCGGTCGCGTGTCCCTGGCTTCTACTCTGCCTAACAGCAAAGAAGCGGAGGTTGATGCCCTTGCAGATGCAATCATCGAATCACTTAACGCATAATAACTGAACACTTAAGACGGACTCTCATAGTATACTGATAAAAATATATCCCCCTCAGACAGATACGGTTATTTAACTGATCTGCCTGGGGGGGATATATTATTCCGTGGCTTTTTCTGCATTATTCATAGTCAAACAGACCGTCATTCTTTTCTTCAAGAGCCTTTATGGCATGATATGCAAATTCATTATACGGAGTGGGAATACCCATTTCTCTGCCCATTCGCACCACCGTGCCCGCAAATGCATCCACTTCCGTATGCCTTCCGGCATCAAGATCCTGAAGGGTGGAATATCTGCCTCTTTTTGCAGTGGGACTGCTTTTTCCCTCAATACCCTGAGGCTTTGATATATCGATTCCCTTAGCAGCAGCTATTGCAGTCACCTCAGCTCTGAATGCACTCCTGAGAAAGCCCATGTGTTCACTGTCCGCATATCCTCCGAAGCCTATATTCAGTATTGCCTGGGGCTGGTTCTGGCTGACATTGAGGGCAAACTTATACCAGATTTCACGAAGGATATCCGGAATGAACCTGTAATGAAGCTGTGTATTTTCAAAAAGTTTCATTACCTCCTGAACTCTCTTTGTGGGTTCAGATATTCTCAGCTCGCCGAAGAACAGCCCCGGAGTTGTTTCAGGATTGAATACAATATTATTACCCCGTCTTTCAGAAGTAATCTTCATAATGCTGTACAGCATATGAGAATAGCCTATCCTTCTGCCTATTATATCCTCACTGTCCACTCCGTTCAGAAGTGACAGTACCACAGTATGTTCATCAACTATCTCAGCTATATCATCCATGCAGCCTTCCAGAGCCCCATACTTTACCGACACCAGCAGCAGATCAACACCTTTTGCTTCTTCCGTTGTTTTAACATTTGGAATATAATTCACGCCATTTATGTTTATCCCCTCATTCCTGAGACGCTGTGCCCTGTCACCCGCAGCCACAACACAAAGGTCATCTCCCAGCTTTTCAGTCAGACAATATATAAAATAGCTCCCGATAGCCCCTGCTCCGAGAATCGCAACTGTTTTCATCGTAACCTCCGATCACAAATTTTTCTGATATTTTCAGTATTCCGATTACTTAATAATCCTTCCCCTAAATATACGATAACATTTGCCATTTTCAAATACCGGACACATATTTTCATTCCAGTCTTTGTTTGTTCCGTTGGCAGGATATGGCATGCATCTGCATGGGCTCAGACAGCTGCGCCTGTTATTCATATGACTCATCTTCACATTTTATGCATGCCGGATAAATTCACGGAAAAATCTGATGATTTTTCCGTTCAGTTTATCCTATCGGCATACGGACTGGTGGTCCTATGCCGATGCATGCAAAAATATGAATCTGAGCCATTGAATAACTACGGCTCGCTGTATTCGCATGCAGATACATGCCATATCCTGCCAACGGAACAGACACAAATACATTCATTCATTATCATTTAACCTCAAGCCAATATGTCTGTATGATAAAACAAAACACAAAACATAAAAACACCCGGCAGGAAAACCCGCCGGGCAGAAAATTACATCAAATCAGATGCCGGATATTAAGCGTTCTTCTTGGCATTAGCAGCACGAACGCAGCACATAACGATGTTTCCAACTAATTCAGAAACAGGAGCGGAACGTGAGCAGTCAGAAGCGATCTTATTGTGACCCTGGATGAATGGTCCCGGAGCATCAGCGCCTGCAAACTGCTGAACCAGTTTAACACCGATGTTGCCGACATTGATATCAGGCCAGATAATAATGTTAGCCTTACCAGCAACTCTGGACTCTCTCTTAACCTTTTTAGCAGCAACCTTAGGATTGATAGCAGCATCAAGCTGGAATTCACCGTCGATAGCCAGGTCAGGGCGACGCTCGTTTGCAATACGAACAGATTCTCTTACATCGTCAACCATTTCATGTTCCATAGAACCGTCAGTTGAGAAAGAAAGCATAGCACATCTCGGTTCCCATCCGAAAAGGTTCTTAACAGTTTCGCATGAAGAAATAGCGATGGAAGCACGCTCAGCCGGAGTAGGCTTTGTGCAGACAGC
>JABUTA010000086.1:0-2176 GCA_021443845.1 Parasporobacterium sp. | reverse complement strand
CCGAGAAACAGTATAACATACATATTTAAAATATACAAACAGCTAAATCAAATAAATGTTTCAGAAAAAATACAATTTACTGTTTTTGCCTCAGCTGCTCCTCTGCAGCTGCCCTCAAAGGTCTGAAAACAGCCAGCATGATAACCGCAGCTGCGGCCATAAACACCACCATGGTAATGATCATGACAGTATCACTTGGGTATACAAACCCTGTGTAAGCCAGTATTACGGAAATTAGATTCAGTCCCGCGTGCATGGCAACCGATGTCCAGAGATTCCTGAAACAGCTGTAAACAGCTGCAAATAAAAAGCCCGCAATAAACCCGTTTATCATCTGGAGCGGATTCATATGGCATACTGCAAAAATCAGTGAGCTGACCGCAGCCGGAATCCAGAAGCCACCGGTATATTTTTCAAGCCGTTTATAGATCAGGCCCCTGAAAACCAGTTCCTCTGCCAACGGCGCAAGAATGACGATCTGAATAAACGCAAGAACAAACGGTGCAGAAAACAGCTGGCCGGACAGTGTATTATAGCTGTCACCGAACAGGCTGTCCATTCGGATAAGAGAAAACAGAATGCTGAGCCCATGCCATGCCATGGCCCCTGCTGCAATTATCAGGGCAAAAAACCATGGTTTTCTGTAAATATATGGAGATGCGGCATTGTTATCACGCCTGAAAAATACGAAACAGACAGCTATAGTAACTGCCATGGATACAGCAGAAGACAGGGATGTCACATTCCTGCCAACCCATGAATCGGGATTTCCTGCAGCAATGCCTGTGCAGATACTCTGGACTGCCAGAGCAGTAAATATCTGTACAGCCATAAATAAAAGTGCCGGATAAATAACCCGCCATATTTTCAGAACAACACTTTCTTTTTCCATCACACTGCCTTTCATCCGAAAAATAATTTCAGTTCCTATCCGTCAGCCAGTCTATGCATTCTTCAATATGTGCATCCCAGAATTTCCAGCTGTGATCTCCCGGATACAGTCTGAATTCATTTTTCAGCTGCAATTCGTTAAGCTTCTTCTCAAACTCGGTGGTATCCCGGACCATATGATCCTCATCCGCCATGATAATGAGAATATCAGGTACTCTTTCTCCTGTTCCAGCCGCATCCTGTGCCATGGTCATGAGATCCAGTTCAGAACCTTTAAGAGTCTTCCAGTCTCCCATGATATATTTAGATTCTACTCCCATGGCAGATGAAAACCTGGCAGCAAATTCAATATCAGACGTGGGAGACATGGCAATAACCTTTGCGAACCTGTCCATATGGATAAATGCCTGTCTCAGGGCACCGTAGCCTCCCATGCTCATTCCCCAGATAAAGTTGTCCTCTCTTTTCTCGGAAAGGGGAAACATGGCTCTGACAAATCCTGTGAGCTCCTTTGATATAAAATCAGAATATGCTGCGCCGTAAACCGTATTGATGTAATAATTATTGCCGCAGCTGGGTATTACAAGGGCAAGCCCTGCATCCTGGGCAAGTCTTACTATGTTGGTATTCTCTACCCACTGCCTGGCACTGTCCATCATGCCGTGAAGCAGAAAAACTGTTTTAAAAGGCTGAAATGTGTACCGTTCTTTATAATCATCCACCTGCCTCATGAAATTGCCTGGATTCGGCAGATACACCTTCACCTCAACCTGAGTTTTCAATATGGCAGATTCGAATCTGCAGTCCAAAGCTATCATATGCCTCTGCCCTCTCTTTACGCCTGATTGGATCTGATTATCTCCAGTGTTTCAAGTTCCGTTCCCAGATCCACATAGAACTTCTGTCTGGGATGTGGACATGAATCCATATGTTCGAAGTTTTCGTTAACCATATCCAGAACCCTGACCTGAAGGTTCTCTCCGGTGTGCTTCATTATCTCCACACTATCCCCTACACAGAACTTGTTTTTCTGTTCCAGCTGATAATATACTCTGCCCGGTTCCGGACAATATACCTTTTCTGCATCCGCCATTCCCAGATAAACCCAGTCCTTAACGTAAGTATTGGCATCATAAATCTGAGCAGTCTCATCCGGCCTGCCGAAGAAGAAACCGGTGGTATACTCACGGAAGGTACATTTTGATATCTCAGACCGGTAATAATCCAGTCTCGATCTGTAATAATCCGGGTCCTTAAGATAATCGTCGATGGCAGTTCTGTAGGT
>JABUTA010000085.1 GCA_021443845.1 Parasporobacterium sp. | reverse complement strand
GATAAGGGATATACAGGTTTTGGCAGCAACAGCAATGGAGACTGGTATTGTGTAAATGGAAAAGTTAAATTCAGTGCAGAAGGACTGTTCAAAGGAACGCTGAGGGGAGAAAAGGCCTGGTACTATGTACACGATGGTAAAGTGACATATACCGATACTGTTGCGAAAAACAGTTACGGATGGTGGTTCGTAAGAAATGGTAAGGTCGATAAGGGATATACAGGTTTTGGCAGTAACAAAAATGGAGATTGGTACTGCCAAAACGGAAAGGTTTCTTTTGGGACCAGTGATGTCATAAAGGGGTCCGTTAAAGGAAAAACTGCCTGGTGGTATGTTAAGAAAGGCAAAGTTACTTATACAGATACAATAGCGTACGTCAATGGCAGCTGGTGGATGATAAAAAACGGCCGTATTACGGAAAAAGTACCCCAGAGCATGACCGGAATATATGCAGCAGGAGACAAATGGGGGTATTTCAGCAACGGGAAGCTGAAAGAATGCACTGCAGTAATAAAAGGTACCGTTAAAGGAAAAACCGGCTGGTGGTATGTTGAGAACGGATATGTAAATTTCAGCAAAAACGGTTATTTTTATTCGGGCATCAGAACATATTCAATAGTAAACGGAAAGGCAGAAGGCTGTAATTACTATTATTTTGAAGACAGCATTATACTTCCGGACGGAGGCTACAACCTGTCTACAGCAAATATCGGCATAAAGGTTCTGTGGGTAAATCGTGCTCTTCTGGGTTACAACAGTTCATATTTTACAAATTCTACTGCTTCAGCAGTATGGAACTTCCAGTACAGCCACGGCCTGTACCCTACGGGAATAGTGGACCTGGTCACATGGAAGGCTATTGGATATTCAGAATATGACTGGTATCATCTGGGAGCTTATGTTACTCCGATAAAGGTTGACATGGCTTCTGACCGGAACGAAATGGTAAATGCGATGCTGGCAACTGCGCAGCAATATGTGGGATCCCCATATTACCCGGGTGCATCCGCACAGCCCGGTTATGGTGTGGACTGTTCGGGACTTATTTACCAGTGCCTGTATTCGGTGGGTATCAACCCGGCAACCAATATCATCATGCATGCACGGTATGAATACGAATATACTTCAGCGTACCTGGCATCGGATCAGTACCTGGGAATATATGTATCCGTGGGTAATCTTCAGCCGGGAGATCTGGTATTCTACGGAGGATATTCCGTAAATCATGTGGGAATATATGCAGGCTACGGACTGATATATGATTCATGGCCGGGAATAGGTGTAACATTAAGGGGACTTTACAGCCCGGGCAATATTCTGTATTGCAGAAGAGTAGTATAAATTTATTTATTCAGAAACATAAAAATGAACAGCAGTGTAATTGATTTTTCCGATAAACAGCTGATAAAGCTTATCTGGCCATTGGTACTGGAGCAGTTTCTCTCCCTTGCAGTGGGACTGGCGGACTCCATCATGGTTGCCCAGGTAGGTGATGCAGCTGTTTCCGGAGTGTCCCTGGTGGATTCGGTCAGTGCATTAATGCTGTTCATTTTTTCTGCCATGGCAGCCGGAGGAGCTGCAGTATGCGGCCAGTATATAGGAAGATCAGGCTATGAGGATGCCCGGAATGCAGGAAGACATCTGATACTGATGATGGGTACAGTATCATTGATTATCACTGTTCTTCTGTATGTATTCAGCGGATTCATCATCAGCAATCTGTTCGGCAGCATAGAACCGGATGTTATGTCTGCAACCCGCAGGTATTATATGTACGTAATGGCATCAGTGCCTGCGATGGCCCTGTACCATTCAGGAGCGGCAATGTTCCGGTCCATGGGAAGGACGGATATCACTCTTAAAGTTTCCCTGGTCATGAATTTTATCAACCTTGCAGGAAATGCAGTGCTGATATTCGGCTTTGGCAGGGGAGTGGAAGGAGTCGCCATTCCTACCCTGGTCTCCTGGTGGACAGCTGCGGTCATCATAATAATCCTGCTGCTGAACAGAAAATATCCTCTTCATCTTGCGGATATTTTTCACTTCCGTTTCAACAGAATAGTCCTGAAGAATATCATTTCCCTGGGAATCCCCGGGGGGATTGAAAACGGAATGTTTCAGATGGGAAAGCTGGTGCTGTTCAGCTTTATTTCTACCATGGGAACAGCAAGCATAACAGCAAATGCAGTAGGGGGAGCCCTGGCCAATCTGAATGTTATGCCCGGATGTGCCATTAATCTTGCAATGACTACGGTGGTCAGCAGGTGCATAGGAGCAGGGGATTACGACCGGGCCAGATATTATTATAAAAAGCTGTGTATATGGACTTATGCCGTAACAGCAGTATTTATTGCAGTACTTCTTATTCTGACTCCGGCCATATTGTCAATATATGATGTTTCACCGGAGGCTTCGGAAATGGCTCTCAATATAGAACGGCTCCACGGGATCGCCACGATATTTATATGGGTTCCGGCGTTTTCGACTCCGAATTTCCTGAGATCTGCCGGAGATGCATCCTTCACCATGATAGTAAGTGCAGCAGTCATGTGGACCGGCCGTGTACTTGGTGCATATGTACTGGGAAAATATTTCGGCATGGGAGTTATGGGTGTGTGGGTGGCCCATACCATAATTGACTGGATCGCAAGGGGTACCATATTCAATATCAGATATTTCAGACGGAAATGGATGGGAAAGGCCATTAAGGGCTGATGCAAAAGGGTTTGCACTGGTTCTGATTTGATGGTACTATTAATTGATTGTTCTTATGAGAAAGGACCCTGTGGTGTTATGGGAAAGATCTTCATATTAATCGGAAAAAGTGCTTCCGGCAAGGATGCCATATACAGGCGGCTTGTTGAGGATGATTCCCTGGCATTGAAGCCCTATGTGGGATATACTACCCGCCCCATCAGGTCCGGAGAGCAGGAAGGCAGAGAATATTATTTTACTGATGAATCAGGAATGAATGCCTATGAGCAGGAAGGCCGGCTCATAGAAAAAAGGGTATACCATACTGTTCACGGTGACTGGTACTATTACAGTGTGGACAATGAGAATGTGGATCTGGACAGGAGCAGTTATATCTGTACGGGAACGCTGGAGTCATATGTTCCCATGAGAGATCATTACGGAGCAGATAAAGTGATTCCCCTGTTTATCAGGGTTGAGGACGGAGAAAGGCTTCAGAGAGCCCTGGACAGGGAAAGACAGCAGAAGCAGCCCAGATATGCCGAAATGTGCCGGAGATTCCTGGTGGATGCGGAGGATTTCAGTGAGGAAAAGATTCTGGCAGCAGGTATTACCGAAAGCTTCGAAAATATTGATCTGGACAGATGTATCTCGGAAATCAGGGAAAGGATACTTGCGGAGTCGTAAACCGCTGCAGTAAATGGCAGAGAGACCGGTAATCAAAGGAAATGAACAGAATATTGATCTTATCGCCAGGTCCTTCAGAAAGAGAATGCTGTCCCATGCTTACATCATAAGCGGCGAAGAGGGGACAGGAGCTGAAGACTTTGCCGACTATATCGCGGCTGCCATCCAGTGCAATGAGCAGAGGCCGGGGGAAGATGGAAAGACCGGCGGGATATTTGCTCCATGCGGACATTGTCCGTCCTGTGTGAAGGCTTTCAGCCGCAATCATCCGGATATCATTCATGTTGAACATGCGAAATCATCTGTACTCAGTATTGATGAGATCAGGACACAGGTGGTGGAAGATATTTCCATAAAGCCCTATTACGGTCCCTATAAAATATATATCGTCAATGATGCCCAGCTGATGAATGAATCAGGGCAGAATGCTCTTCTTAAGACTATTGAAGAACCGGAGGCCTACGGCATTATACTGCTGCTTACCGACAATGCGGACGGGTTCCTTCAGACAATAAGAAGCCGGTGCATTACTCTGTATATGGATCCCCTTACCAAAGAAGCTGCGGCCGGGGCTCTGCTGGACGAGGACGGTACAGGATTTGTACAGGTGTTAAAGGATCTTAAGTCCATGAATTCCTCCGATATTTTCAGACACGCGAAGGAATGTGAGGATTCGGACAGGGTGCAGCTTATCAGAATACTGAGGCTGTGGTTCAGGGACGTTCTGGTGATCAAAAGTACGGGGATGACTGATGATCTGTTTTTTGCAGATTACAGGGACTCGCTGGAGCTTATGGCCGGGGAAACTTCTTTCGAAGGCCTTAACAGGATCATTCTGGCTGTTGATGAGGCAGAAGCAAGACTGAAAGCAAGTGTGAAGGCTGAGGCTGTGTACGAAAGCCTGTTCCTTACTGTCAGAAGGGAACTGGGAAGAAAACAATTATAAAATAAAAAGAAAGAAAGATTATATATGGTTAAAGTAGTTGGTATTAAATTCAGACAGACCGGTAAGGTTTATTATTTTGATCCGGGAGACCTGGATATTGTGCAGAATCAGCATGTTATAGTGGAAACTGCCCGGGGTGTTGAATACGGTGACGTGGTTGCATCGGTTAAGGAAGTAACTGATGATGAGATAGTGGCACCGCTGAAACCTGTTATCAGAATCGCCAATGAGGAAGATGACAGGATTTTTGAAGAAAACAAAGAAAAAGAAAAGGCTGCCTTTGAGGTTTGCCTTGAGAAGATAGAAAAACACGGGCTGGAAATGAAGCTGGTGGATGTTGAGTATACCTTCGACAGAAACAAGATCCTGTTCTATTTTACTGCTGACGGCAGAGTTGACTTCAGAGAACTGGTTAAGGACCTTGCCTATGTATATCGTACCAGAATAGAGCTTCGCCAGATAGGTGTCAGGGATGAGACCAAGGCTATGGGAGGCTATGGTATCTGCGGCAGACCCTTCTGCTGCCATTCATGGCAGACGGATTTCATTCCCGTATCCATCCGTATGGCAAAGGATCAGAACCTGTCCCTGAATCCCACCAAGATATCCGGTTCCTGCGGAAGGCTTATGTGCTGCATCAAATACGAGGAAGAGGTATACAGAGAGCTGAATAAAAAGCTGCCCCGTGTGGGGGATACGGCAACCACGGAAGACGGATATCATTGTGTGGTTGATTCGGTCAATATTCTGAAACAGAGGATCAGAGTTATTGTTCATATGGAAAATGATGATAAGGAAGCCAGGGAATATGGTCCTGATGATCTGAAGTTCCAGAGGAGAGGAAAGAAAAACAGCAATAATAACGAAGATAAGATGTCTGAAGAAGAACTGAAGGCTCTTAAAGAACTGGAAAAAGAATGATCATGAGAGGCTTCCGGGCACTGTGCTTCGGAAGCCTTTAAAATAATAATGCATTATATGCTTATTTAAATACTATGGACGTTGTTATCAGAGAAAATGAAAGAATAGATGATCTGGAGAGGAACGGATACCGTATCATTCAGAACAGCAGAAGGTTCTGCTTCGGAATGGATGCGGTGCTGTTGTCAGGCTTTGTATGTGAGGGAGAAACCGGCAGTGCATGGCATAATAATTCCGGCGCTGCTACCAGACCTGTACCTGAAAATATCAGGATAGCTGATCTGGGGACAGGTACCGGCATAATCCCTATTCTTCTTCACGGGAAACTGGGTATAAAAAACAGAAAACCGGAAGGTGACTACGGAGCTGCCATAAAAGCTCTGGAGATCCAGCCGGAGGTTCATGAAATGGCATGCCGGTCTGTAATGCTTAATGACCTTCAGGAGGATATAGAGGTGGTTCTCGGTGATATAAAGGAAGCATCGGCACTTATGGGTAAAGGAAAGTTTGATGTGGTTACTTCCAACCCGCCATACATGAAGCATGCGAAAGGCCTTACCAATCCGGATCAGTCCAAAGCGATTTCCCGGCATGAACTCATGTGTACCTTTGATGATGTGGCAAGGGAAGCTGCGGCTCTGTTAAAGAGCGGAGGAAGATTTTATCTGGTGCACCGGCCCGAGAGACTGGCAGAACTGATCTGCACATTAAAGGAGTACAGGCTGGAGCCTAAGAGGATCAGACTGGTGCATTCATTTGCAGATACTGAAGCGACAATGGTACTGATCGAAGCTGCCAGGGGAGGGAAACCTTTCATGAAGGTGGAGAAGCCTCTGATAATTTATAAAGAAAAAGGTGTTTATACAGAGGAAATTCTTCAGATATACAATTTCTGACGGTCAGGGCATAAAATGTGCAAATATAGAAATGGAGCTGTAATGGGAAAACTGTATTTGGTGGCTACACCTATCGGTAATCTGGAAGATATGACCTTCAGAGCGGTAAAATGCCTGAAGGAGGTGGATCTTATTGCCTGCGAGGATACCAGGCATTCGAAAATCCTTCTGGATCATTATGAAATAAATACCGGAACTACCAGCTATCATGAGCATAATAAATATGAAAAGGCGGAAGAGCTGGTAGTGAAGATGAAGCAGGGGATGAATGTTGCGGTGATCACTGATGCGGGAACCCCGGGTATATCGGATCCGGGGGAGGAGCTGGTGAAGCAGGCCCTGGCAGCAGGTATTGAAGTTACTTCCCTGCCGGGTCCCAGCGCCGTAATAACTGCCCTGTCCATGTGCGGACTGTCCTCAAGGCGTTTTGTATTCGAAGGGTTCCTCCCTCCCGATAAAAAGGAAAGAAAGGAAGCTCTTGCAAGGATTTCCGGGGATACCCGTACCCTGGTAATTTACGAGGCACCTCATCGAATTAAGAAGACTCTTAAGGAGCTTATGGATAACCTGGGTGACAGGAATATCCGCATCTGCAGGGAGCTTACCAAGAAGTTTGAAGAGGTAATGGCTTTTTCCGTATCTGAAGCCATGGAATATTTCGAAGCCAATGAGCCTAAGGGGGAAATGGTTGTTATCATCGAAGGCCTCAGCAAAGAGGCTGCCCTGGCTGAAGAGGCCGGAAGATGGGAGCAGATGAGCATCAGCGAGCATGTGGATTTCTATATGCGGCAGGGTATGAGTGAGAAGGATGCCATGAAGGCGGCTGCTAAGGACAGGAATATCAGTAAGAGGGATGTTTATGATGCCCTGAAGGTGCAGAAATGATACCTTTTTGGATGACATCTGTATTTTATCCTCGAGCATGTACGTACCTGAAATGTTCGTGATGACTGCGCCTGTAATTCATGGGATGCTGAGGTATGTATTTCGGGGTCGGAACAATTCGTGAAAAACTCCTGATGAGTTTTTCACTCAGTTGTTCCTGACGTATTACGCACTTGTGGTGCGAATCCGTCTCCCCTGCATATATACTTCATCATCCCTGAATTACTACGGCTCGTCATATTGAACATTTCAGGTACGTACATACTCTGGATAAATTTACAGGATAGCATTTCACAGAGGATTTTCATTACTATGTTAGTCTGATGATACCCGCATCTGTAATGCTCAGAATGATTTCGCCTATAATTCATAGGCAGCCGGAACCTGATTACTGCAGGCCG
>JABUTA010000084.1:9247-15515 GCA_021443845.1 Parasporobacterium sp. | reverse complement strand
TTACCACCGAAGGTGCATCCATATCCCTGCCGGCTCCTCTTGCGGATATAAACGGTGCCATAACCATGGGCTGTCTTTCGTATCTGGTGATAATGTCAGGGGGCATTATTGTAAACGGCATAAAGGGTGTAGGAAAGACTCTTAAGGATTTTTCACTTCCTATATCAATGAGCTTCCGACTGTTCGGAGCTTTGCTGTCCGGAGCACTTGTTACTGAACTTGTTTATTATTATACGGCAACAAGGTATGTGCTTCCTGTAATTGTGGGAGTTCTTTTTACACTCCTGCATGCACTCATTCAGGCATACGTACTGACAACACTGACATCTGTATTCTACGGAGAGGTTTCTGAAAAACCTGCACCAAAGGAAAAGAAGGTCAAGAGTAAAAAAGCGAAGCATACGGAAAACAGTAATGCGGAAGCCGCATAATCATATATATAAGAATCTGAATATATTAACCGGAGGAATCATTATGAAAAAAACTCTTAAAACAATAGTAATCATGCTTGCCGTTGTTATAGTGGGCGCAGTTATTTTTATACCTGTAATGGCATCACAGACATCTGACAAAGATTCTGCGGCTGCAGTATCAGTATCTGAAACAGACAGCACTGACGCAGCTGAAACACAGATCACCATTACAGATGCATCAGCACAGGCAGCGGAAAAAAGCGGCAAGGCTACGGCAGCAGCCATAGCAGTAGGTCTTGCAGCAGCAGCCGGTGCCATAGGTATGGGTGTTGCCATTGCAAAATCCGTAGAAGGCGTATCACGCCAGCCTGAGGCCCACGGAAAGATACAGACTATGCTTATGCTGGGTCTTGTATTCATAGAGACAGCCATAATATATGCACTTATTGTCGCTATCCTTATCATATTTGTATTGTGACCTGACATTACCGAATACTGTCACAAAACAAATAACCGGATAATCAAATGCCCGAATTTCATTGATCGGGTCATGGAGGCATAAAAATGAGCGGAGTACCGTTAAATATTGATTTTCAGCAGATACTTCTTCATCTGCTGAATTTTGTGATCCTTTTTGCCATATTATATTTTCTTCTTTTCAAACCTGTTAAGAATTTTATGGACAACCGTAAAAAAGAATATCAGGATATGGATGACAAAGCCCATAAGAAGCTGAAGGAAGCAGAAGAGCTGAAGGCTGATTATGAGAAAAAACTGTCAAGTGCCGATGAAGAGATAAGGCTGATGAAAGCAGAAGCATCCAAAGAGCTTGATGAATTTACTGCCAGAAGTGAGGCTGATGCCCGTGAAAAGGCTGCTCAGATCATCGAAAAGGCCAAGGCACAGGGTGAAAGCGAAAAGAGCAGAATCATTAATACTGCAGGTATTGAAATTTCGGAGCTTGCTAAGGAAGCTGCAGCTAAGGTTGTATTCGGCAATGCTTCAGATGCGTTTGACCGTTTTCTGGATGGACAGAAGGATAATTGATCAGAATGGATAATTTAAAAGCAATAATCAGATCTGCTGTAAGACCTGACAGTAAACAGGAGGCAGGTTTCAGGGAATTTCTCGCAAAACGTTACGGGGAAGGTACCGAACTTGTATGGAAGAAGGATTCCGGACTTACCAAAGGCTTTGTCCTTAAAGTGGGAATTGATGTTTATGACTGGAGTCCCGAAGGTCTGTTAAAGCAGCTGAACCAGGTTATAGATAACAGAAAAACAGTTCAGACGGATGATATCATTCCTCTTTACAGGCAGGCATTTGCCGAATGGGATATTTCCTCTGCGCCTGAGGAAGTGGGCATAGTTGCTACTGTAGGTGACGGCATAGCAAACGTTGAAGGACTTGAAGGTGCAGCATACGGGGAAATCCTTATTTTTGAAAAGGGTATCAGAGGAATGGTACTCAGTCTTGATGAAAAATATGCAGGCTGTGTACTTTTTGATTCTGACGAATCTGTAACATCCGGCAGTACTGTAAGGCGTACGGGACGTACGGCAGGTGTTCCTGTAGGACATTCTCTTCTGGGCAGGGTGGTGAATCCCCTGGGAAATGCCATAGACGGCGGTGAGGAAATCAGAACCACAGAATACAGGCCTATAGAAAATAATGCCCCCGGAATAATCGACAGGAGCCCTGTAGACACACCTCTCGAGACAGGAATCCTGGCAATCGACTCTATGTTCCCAATAGGACGGGGACAGCGTGAGCTTATTATAGGAGACCGTCAGACCGGAAAGACTACCATTGCAACAGATACCATCATAAACCAGAAGGGAAAAAACTGTATCTGCATATATGTGGCCATAGGTCAGAAGGCTTCTTCAATTGCACAGATCACCGGCAATCTCAGAAAGCACGGAGCCATGGACTATACAATAGTTGTTGCAGCAGCAGCGTCTGATCCTGATCCTCTTCTGTACATAGCTCCATATTCAGGATGTGCGATGGCCGAATATTTCATGCAGCAGGGAAGGGATGTGCTTATAGTTTATGACGATCTTTCCAAGCATGCGGTAGCATACAGAACGCTGAGTCTTCTTCTGGGACATCCCCCCGGAAGAGAGGCATATCCGGGAGATGTTTTCTACCTTCATTCACGACTGCTTGAAAGAAGTGCCAGGTTAAACGCAGCTAACGGCGGAGGAAGCATTACCGCACTGCCGATTGTTGAAACACAGGCCGGTGACGTTTCTGCATACATACCTACAAATATCATTTCCATTACTGACGGTCAGATATTCCTGGAAAGCGGTCTGTTTTTCTCAGGTCAGAGACCGGCGGTAAATGTAGGTCTTTCTGTTTCCCGCGTAGGCGGTGATGCACAGACAAAGGCTGTAAAGAAGGCGGGAGGCGCACTGAGACTTGACCTTGCCCAGTACAGGGAAATGGAAGTATTTACACAGTTCGCCAGCGACCTTGATGAAGATACAAAGAAGCAGCTCTCATACGGGCAGGGTCTCATGAGAATGCTGAGACAGGGGCAGAACCGTCCGTATTCCCACATCGAGAAGGTAATAGTGCTCTGTTCGGCACTGGCCCATGTTCTTGACGGAATCGACCTGGATGAAGTCAACACATTTATTTACAGTATCATAAAAGATGTTAAAAGGAACTGCTCGGAGGTATGCACCAGAATAGATTCATACGGAAAGCTTTCCGATGAAGACAGGGATGCAATTATTGCACAGGCAAAGAAAACCAGAGAAAAATGGCTGACACAAAAGCAATAGCAAACAGAATAAAGAGCGTTAAGGATACACGTAAGATAACCAATGCAATGTATCTCATATCCTCCACCAAGCTGAGTAAAGCCAGAAAGCAGCTTGAATCCACATATCCCTTCTTTAATGCCCTGAGAGGGGAGATAGGAAAGATCGTAAAGTTTACGGATGTGGAAGGAAGCAGGTACTTTCTGAAGGACAAGGAGCCTGATGAAGTCGGTGCTGCCTATGGTATGCTTGTTATAACTGCCGATAAGGGGCTGGCAGGTTCCTACAATCAGAATGTCATCAAAGAGGCATTACGGCTTATGGAAATACACCCTAACTTCAGGATATTTGTTGTGGGAGAGTACGGACGGCATTACTTTACTTCCCATAATATCCCGATTGATGAGGAATTTGATTTCCCCGATCATGAGCCCACACTGTATACGGCCAGAATGATAAGCAGTTATCTGACACATCTGTATGATCAGAATATTATTTCAATGATAAGGGTTGTTTATACCGACTTCATAAATGCATTTTCATCTGAAGCCGTTACATACAGACTCCTTCCGTTTGATAAGAAACATTTTGAAAGTGACGGCATTGATGAAAGGGATACGGAAAACTTTGATTATTTTCCGTCGCCTCTGGATGTCGTAAACAAATGTATACCTGTTTATACCATAGGTTTTATATATTCGGCTCTGGTATATTCATTCTGCTGTGAACAGAACTCCAGAATGATGGCTATGGATTCGGCAAACCAGAATGCAGACAAGCTGGTGAGTGAACTGGGTATCAGGTACAATCACCTGCGTCAGAACAGCATTACACAGGAAATAACAGAGATATCTGCAAGTGTAAAGGCTGCTCAGAACAATAAAAAAAGATGACTCAGAGAGGTCTTTATATGACAGGAAAAATAGTTCAGGTATCAGGTTCCGTTGCAGAGGTCGCATTTGAAGGAACCGGCCTGCCGAAAATAAAAGAAGCTCTTACTGTCGAGGTGGGCGGTGAGAAAAGAGTTATGGAGGTTGCCCTCCATACAGGAAACGGAAGGGTAAAATGCATACTTCTTTCGGGCAGTGAAGGCCTTGCAAGAGGTATGGAAGTAAAATGCACCGGAAATCCCATTCAGGTACCTGTCGGGACATGTACCCTGGGAAGGATATTCAATGTCCTGGGTGAAACCATTGACGGAGGGGATCCTGTACCTGAAACCGAAAAAAGATGGTCTATCCACAGAAAGGCACCTTCTTTCGATCAGCAGAATCCTTCTGTTGAGATCCTTGAAACCGGAATTAAGGTCATAGACCTTCTTGAACCATATGCAAAGGGCGGAAAGATAGGTCTGTTCGGAGGAGCCGGCGTAGGCAAAACAGTCCTCATCCAGGAGCTTATCCACAATATTGCAATGGAACACGGAGGATATTCAATTTTTACAGGTGTAGGTGAGCGTTCAAGGGAAGGCAATGACCTGTGGAATGAAATGAAGGCAAGCGGTGTATTTGAGAAAACAGCCCTTGTGTTCGGTCAGATGAATGAAGCTCCCGGAGTGCGTATGCGTGTGGCACTTTCCGGCCTTACCATGGCAGAATATTTCAGAGACCGTGAAAATAAAGATATACTTCTTTTTATCGACAATATTTTCCGTTTCGTACAGGCGGGCTCTGAGGTTTCCACTCTTCTCGGACGTATGCCTTCCGCAGTAGGTTATCAGCCTACCCTGGCATCGGAGATGGGGCAGCTCCAGGAAAGGATAACATCTACAAAGTCAGGATCCATTACATCTGTCCAGGCTGTATATGTTCCTGCCGATGACCTTACAGACCCGGCACCGGCCACTACATTCTCACATCTGGATGCAACCACCGTACTTTCAAGAAAAATCGCCGAGCAGGGTATATATCCTGCCGTAGATCCCCTGGAATCCACATCAAGGATACTGGAACCGGATGTTCTGGGTAAAGACCATTACAATACTGCCCGGGATGTTCAGGCTATTCTCCAGAAGTACTCAGAACTCCAGGACATTATCGCAATCCTGGGTATGGATGAATTAAGCGAGGAAGATAAGCTTACGGTAATGAGGGCAAGGAAGATACAGAAATTCCTTTCACAGCCGTTCCACGTGGGGGAAAAGTTTACAGGTATTCCCGGTATTTATGTACCTCTTTCCGAAACCATCAGAGGCTTCAGGGCCATCATTAACGGCGATATGGACGAGTATCCTGAAAATGCATTCTTTAATGTGGGAACCATAGATGATGTGATCAAAAAAGCAGATGAAATGAAGAAGGATACATTATAATGAAAAAATTCAGACTGCATTTTCTGTGTGCCGATGAATGTAAATTTCTGGGAAGATGTGTTTCCGTTACCGTTCCTTTGCTGGATGGTTCTGCCGGTATCATGGCAGGTCATGCGGATATGGCTGCAATTATGAAGGACGGACTTCTGAAGATAGATACCGGTGAGGATGTCCTGGAATATGCTGTTACAGACGGGCTTGTAAAAGTAGAAGACGGCTTTGTACTGATTCTGGCATTTTCAGCTGAAAAACCTGAAGAAATTGACGAAAAACGTGCACAGCAGGCGGCAGACAGGGCATCACGCCTTATTAAAAGGCATAAGAGCGAACTGGAGTACAGGCAGGCTCAGGCAGATCTTTCAAGGGCTCTTAACAGAATAAAGGTAAAACACAGGGGATGATATGTATTTAAAAAGCATTGTAATACATGGATTTAAGAGTTTTGCAAATAAAATAGTGTTTGAATTCCCCATAGGAATAACAGGGATCGTAGGACCGAACGGATCGGGCAAGAGTAATGTTGCCGATGCTGTGAGATGGGTTCTGGGTGAACAGAAGATAAAACAGCTCCGGGGTTCAAAAATGGAAGACGTAATCTTTGCGGGAACTTCAAACAGAAGACCCCAGAGTTACGCCTTTGTTGCAATTACTCTGGATAATTCAGACCATAAGCTGAATATAGATTTTGAGGAAGTCACTGTTTCCAGAAGAGTGTACCGATCCGGCGAAAGCGAATATATGCTTAACGGGTCTGTCTGCAGGCTTAAGGA
>JABUTA010000084.1:0-9215 GCA_021443845.1 Parasporobacterium sp. | reverse complement strand
TATTCCATTATCGGTCAGGGACAGATCGATAAGATCCTTCAGGGCAAGCCTGAGGAAAGAAGAGAAGTCTTTGACGAGGCTGCAGGTATTGTAAAATACAAAAAGAGGAAGAATATCGCCCTCAGAAAGCTGGAAGGTGAAAGAGAAAATATCTCCAGGGTAGGTGATATCCTTTCGGAACTGAAGCGTCAGGTGGGCCCGTTAAAGAGACAGAGTGAAGCTGCCGAACAGTTTGTAATATACCGCAATGACCTGAAAAAATATGACATCAATCTGTTTCTCCTTGAAAATTACGAATTGAAGGCCAGGATCAGCGATTATACCTCAAAAGAAGAACTTGCTTCTCAGAATCTGGCACAGGCAAAAGATGAATTTGAAAAATGCAGGGAGCAGTATGAGGATATCAGTCTCATGCTGGAGCAGACCGACCGTGAGATCGGAGAGGTGCGGACTGAACTGAACAGATGCAATATCATCAGAGAAAATCTCAATGGTCAGATCAATGTTATAAATGAGCAGATAAAAGCAGCCGAGGAAACGAGAAAATCCTATATTGAACGTTCTGAAAATATCAGAAACAGTATCCGGGAATTTTCTGAAGAAAAGGAAAGGCTCATCAGTGAAAAAACAGAAAATCAGCTGCAGCTTACAGATGCCGTAGCAAAAGCCGGGCTTAAGGACAGCTATGTTCTGGATATTCAGAGTCTGAATGAGGAACTCCGAAGCAAAATCGAAAGTCTGAAGGAGAAGCTTATTGATAATATAAATGAGCGGGGCCGCATTTCAGCCAGAATGGAAAGGCTGAACGCTGTTCTTGAACAGATGAAGATAAGGCGTGAGGAGCTGTCCGGAAGCCTCGAACAGTTTGCATCCGGAAAGGAGATCAGCGAACAGGAGCTGGAAAGGCTTCGTAAAGAACTCAGTGCTGCAGAAAATGATTCCGCACGCATAAAGGGCAGTATATCAGAAGTCCTCACGGAAGTATCCGAGACAGACAGGGATTTCAATGCATCCGGTCAGGAGCTTGATAAGGTACGGGAGCAGCTTATCAAATACAGGGCAGCCCTTGAAAATATAAGAAATATAACCGAACGGTATGAAGGCTACGGCAATACCATTCAGGAGATAATGAAGATGAAGGATGCAAATCCGGGTATTCACGGAGTTGTTGCGGATATCATCAGAACAGAGAAAAAATACGAAACCGCCATTGAAACTGCCCTGGGCGGCAGCATTCAGAACATAGTTACCGATAATGAAGCAACGGCAAAGACCGTGATCGAGTACCTCAAGAAAAACCGTCTGGGCCGGGCTACATTCCTTCCAATGAAGGCTATTACAGGCCGGGGAGAATTCAGAAATGCAGATGTTCTGGAAGAAAACGGTGTGCTTGGACTTGCAAGTTCACTTGTAAATGCCGATAAAAAATATTCAGGTGTTGTGAGCTATCTGCTGGGCAAGATAGTTGTAGTGGACACCATTGATCATGCTCTGGTCATAGCCAGAAAATACGGGTATTCACTCATAATAGTTACTCTGGAGGGAGAACTTCTTAACAAAGGCGGTAGCATGACCGGGGGTGCCTTCAGGAACAAATCAAATCTTCTGGGAAGGCGCAGACAGATGGAGGAGCTGGAGGCTGCCATTGAGGAAGGTAATAAAAAATCGGATATTCTTTCCAGAAGATCAGAAGAGTTAANGTTAAAAGAACATAAAAAAGAACTTTCCGAAAAGCTTGATATCCTAAGGGGTGAACTTCAGGAAAACAGATTATGCATCAATACCATTAATATAAATATAGAACAGGCAGAGGCAAAAAGCCTTGAACTGGAAAACCAGTTCAGGGATGTAAACAAAGAGAGGAATGCCATAGAAGAGCAGACAGGAAGCATGACAGATGAAAACTCATCTCTTGCTGCTTTGCTGAAGGAAAATGAGGCAGAATCGGAATCTGTAAAGGAGCAGATAGTAAAGCTTGAAGATGAACTGAATAAAGGCCGGGAACTGGAAGCCGGAGAACTTCTGCTTGCCCAGAATTTAAAGGTGGAAATATCAAGGCTTACAGAACAGAATAATTTCCTTACAGAATCCGCTGTCAGGGCTGAAAACGGTATTGAACGGCTGAATGCAGAGCTTAGGGAACTGGATATCAGCAACAATAATGCTGATGAACTGGCAGAAAGCAGAAAGCAGGAAATTGCGGATATAACCGCTGCCATTGAACAGGCACAGAATGAATATGACAGGCAGAATAAAAGGCTTCAGGAACTGGAAATCCGTAAGGAAACGGGAAATGATACCTACAGGGAATTTGTCCGTAAACGTGAGGACTATGCTGTCCACACGGCCGAACTGGACAAAGAACTTTTCAGGCTTGCATCCATGAGGGAGAAGCTTGAGGAACGGTATGAAACCAGATGCGGATATATCTGGGATGAATATCAGCTGACAGCAGCCAGTGCTTCTGAATTACGGGACGAACAGCTTAATGAACCCCGTGAGATGAAGGAAAGGATAGCTGAGCTGAAGACCAATATCCGGGGCCTTGGAAATATCAATGTCGGTGCCATTGAAGAATACAAAGAGGTGAAGGAACGGTATGAATTCCTTTCGGCCCAGTATGAGGATCTGCAGAAGGCCGAAGCGGATCTGGTGAAGATCATCCGTGATCTTGATAAGGAAATGCGCAGGGTATTCAATACGGAATTCCGGAAGATCCGTGACGAATTTTCACTTGTATTCAAGGAAATGTTCGGGGGAGGTCACGGTACCATAGAACTGGAAGAGGATGCGGATGTTCTTGAAGCAGGTATTTCCGTCATTGCCCAGCCCCCGGGTAAGAAGCTGCAGAATATGATGCAGCTTTCAGGAGGTGAAAAAGCTCTTACTGCCATAGCCCTTCTTTTTGCTATCCAGAGGCTGAAGCCGTCGCCGTTCTGTGTACTGGATGAAATTGAGGCGGCTCTTGACGATACAAATGTTGTCAGATTCGCAGGTTATCTCCACAGACTTACTGAGGATACCCAGTTTATCGTAATCACGCACAGAAAGGGCACCATGGAGGCAGCCGACAGACTGTATGGCATAACCATGCAGGAAAGAGGTGTATCTTCACTGATTTCAGTAGACCTTACGGATATCGATGATGAACAGGATGCTTAACAGGTATTACAGGTATTATTTATGACTAAGAAGGAAGAGGCTGAGGCTAAAAGAGCTGCGAAGCTTGAGGCTGAGCGCAGCAGGATTGAGCAGATGAAAGTATATGAGCGGGGCCATGGGGAATTCCGTCTGGTATGCGGTATAGATGAAGCCGGAAGAGGCCCTTTTGCAGGGCCTGTTGTGGCCGGAGCAGTTATTCTTGATATTAACGATCCCGAAAAGGAAATACTGTATCTGAACGATTCAAAAAAACTTTCCGAAAAGAAGCGGGAGGTGCTGTACAGGGAAATCCTTTCCAAAGCCCTCGCTGTTGGAGTCGGATATGCAGGCTCTGTTACCATTGACAGGATAAACATCCTTCAGGCCACTTATCAGGCTATGAGAAATGCCATAAGCAATCTGACCTGCGTATCACATCTTGTAACAGATGATGATGATGTCCATGATCTGGTGAGAAAGCTCGTAAGGTATGAACTTCACCGGACTGACGGAAATCCGGATACCGTGAAGGAATATGAAACGGTTAGACCTGAGTTCATTCTGGCCGATGCTGTCCGCATTCCCGGAATTGATATTCCCCAGGAGGGTATCATAAAGGGCGACGCGAAAAGTGTCAGCATTGCCGCAGGCAGCATTATTGCAAAGGTTACAAGGGACCACATAATGTATGAATACGACAGAATGTATCCCCAGTATGGCTTTGCTTCCAATAAAGGCTACGGAACTGCCTCTCATATAGCTGCCATTAAAGAATACGGCATGACCGATATTCACAGAAGGTCATTTATTCATCTGTGATCACCATATGATAATAATATTAAAATACACACGGCTTTGGTAATCAGTGCTGTGTTTATCTTCCGGGAATCCACTGTAAACTGCCATGCAATTATGGAAAGGACGGATATAATAAAGATTAATAAAAGGAATCTGGGCAGCAGCTACGAATCTCTGGCCTGTGAAAGACTTGAAGCTGAAGGAATGCGTATACTTCGCAGAAACTACAGGGTCAGAATAGGTGAAATCGATATTATTGCCGCCGAGGATAATGTTCTGGTGTTTGTTGAAGTCAAATACAGAAACAGCATTAAATACGGAGGGGCATGGTATGCTATTCCATACTCCAAACAGCAGAAGATCAGAAGAGTTGCCCAGTGGTACATGAATGAGAATCATATCAATATGAACACCATCTGCAGGTTCGATGCGGTACTGATAGACGGTACTGAGGTGGAGCATATCAGAAATGCCTGGATGTAACCCCATCATCTGAAGGCATCCGGTGATATGGATATTCAATACCTGATTCCTGTAATATGTATTATACGGATGGACATATACCATTCCCGGAACATCATCTGCAAATCCATTATATTATATTTCGTGAAGCTGCATAACATGTTCATCTCAAATGCTCAGAATAGCTACGCCTGTTATTCATATGGTTCATCCTGCCATTTGTCTGCGCACCGGACAATTCGCATAAAATTCCTGATGAATTTTATGCTCATTTCTCCTATTGGCGCTGCGGACTTGTGGTCCGGCGCCGATGTGCGTACAAATGACAATCTGAACCATTGAATAACAACGGCTCGCTATATTCGCTTTGAGATAAACATGTTATGCAGCTTCAGAAAAATATAAAATCTATTCCGTGATTTTTTTGTTGACGTACAGAATATCTGTGCTATAATGAGTAAGCGCGTAAGCGGATGAATTCCATTATTGGAGGGAGGTTAGTTTTAAGCTTATGTCAAATGTTATCGTTAAGGAAGGCGAATCAATCGACAGCGCTCTTAGACGTTTTAAGAGAAACTGTGCTAAGGCCGGTATCCAGCAAGAGATTCGTAAACGCGAACATTACGAGAAGCCGTCAGTAAGACGCAAGAAAAAGTCAGAAGCAGCTCGTAAGCGCAAATACAACTAATATACAGTAAACCGGAAGGCAGCTTTGTGGCTGCCTTTTTTGTTTATTGTTAAAAGAATTATACTGTGTTATTATTCACCTTAACAGGTCACGATTGTGGCCGTATATTTTGTGCACAGAAAATGTGAGGTTTACAGTTTGAGTGAGATAGAGACCATAGTGGATCTGGCAGCCGAAGCTGTCAGAGCTGTTTTCGGAAACCTGGATGAAAATGTCAGAAAGATAGAAAAGCACCTTCATGTCAAGATAATGGACCGCAACGGGGCTATCAAGATAATCGGTGCACCGGCTCAGGTGGAAAAGGCATCACGTATCATACGAAATCTGGCGGAAATATCTGACGGCGGAAGTACAGTGACTGCCCAGAGTGTTGATTATGCCATTACGCTGGCAAGGGAAGGAAGTGAACATTCTGTAGCTGAACTTGAAAATGAGATCATATGCAGAACGGCAAACGGCAAACCCATTAAGCCAAAGACCTTCAATCAGCAGAAATATGCTGAGGCCATAAGGAACAACATGATAGTATTCGGTCTGGGACCTGCAGGTACGGGAAAGACATATCTTGCCATGGCTATGGCCATAGATGCTTTCAAGCAGGGAGACGTAAACCGGATAATCCTTACAAGGCCGGCTATAGAGGCAGGGGAAAATCTGGGATTTCTTCCCGGAGACCTTCAGCAGAAAATAGATCCGTATCTGAGACCTCTGTATGATGCCATATATCAGATAATGGGAGCGGAGGCATATCTGTCAAATTGCGAAAAGGGTCTTATTGAAGTGGCTCCTCTGGCATATATGAGGGGCAGGACTCTGGATAATGCCTTTATTATTCTGGATGAAGCACAGAATACCACACCGGCACAGATGAAAATGTTCCTTACCAGAATAGGTTTCGGATCCAAGGTTGTAATAACCGGAGACAGGACCCAGAAGGACCTCCCGTACGGACAGACTTCAGGGTTGGATGTGGCAATAAAAGTTCTCGAAGGTATTGAAGATGATATAGCCATTATCAACCTGACCAGCAGAGATGTTGTGAGACACCCTGTAGTACAGAAGATAGTTCAGGCCTACGAGGAATTTGAAAAGAAGCAGCAGGCCCTTAACAGGCCGAAGCATAAAGGCTGATATTTAAAGGGAAAGGATATTCTGATATCAATGATATTTATAGAGAATCAATCCGGCATACATTTTAATTTTCATTATAAAGTAATCATCAGAAAAGCTGTTGAGACAGTGATGAAGGATAAGGATATTCCGGAGGAGCTGGACGTTAATGTAATGATCGTAGATCCGGATACCATGAGGGGTATCAATAACGATACCCGGGGCAGGGATTCAGTTACGGATATTCTGTCATTTCCTTATTTTGAGTATGAGGAACCGGGCTGCTTTGACAGGGATGCCATTGACTGGTCGGAGGGTGACATACTCGGTGATATTGTTGTATGCGGTGACAGGATCATTTCCCAGGCTGAAGAATACGGACACAGTCAGAAACGTGAACTGGCATTTCTGGTGGTCCACAGCATGCTTCATATTACGGGATATGATCATATGGAGCCGGAGGATGCACAGATCATGGAAACAGAGCAGCGCAGAATAATGGATATTCTGGGAATACACAGATAAGCAGATAAATATGAACAGCAGAAAAAATAAAAATTTCCTGGTACAGGGTGCGATACTGGGTGCTTCATCCATTATCGTCCGGCTTATAGGAATTGTATACAGGATACCCCTTACAAACATTATAGGTGACATAGGAATCGGATACTACAGCGTGGCATTCGATATTTATCAGATACTGCTCCTTCTTTCTTCCTACAGTCTCCCGCTGGCAGTTTCCAAAATGATATCCGCCAGGGTGGCTGTCAATCAGTACAGAAGAGCAAAGAAAATATTTAACAGTGCACTTATATTCGCACTGATAATTGGTATATGTGCCTTCCTTATTACCTTTTTCCTGGCGGATTTTTTTGCCGGAACAGTTATGAAGGTTCCACAGAGTGCCGTGGCATTAAAAGTTCTGGCATTCGGTCTGGTGATATTATCCGTACTTGGAGTGCTCAGAGGTTATTTCCAGGGGCTCGGAGATATGGTTCCCACTGCTGCATCCAATATTGCAGAGCAGATACTGAATGCAATTGTAAGTGTTGTGGCAGCAGGCACATTATTCGGTTACGGATCGTCACTTGTTCAGGGGCAGTATCCCTATGACAATGCCTCCGAGGCTTACGGAGCAGCCGGAGGCACCATGGGTACGGTATTCGGAGCCCTGCTGGCTATGATAATCCTTATTGTCTGGGTTGCATCCAGAAACAGGAAAATGTCCGGAAAGATCAGAGAGGATACCTCCGGACCCGAATCAACAGGTATTATTTTAAAAGTACTTATCATGACCATTGTTCCGGTCATATTAAATACAGCGATATACAATCTCAGCAGCATTGTGGATAAATTCATATTCAGTAATGTCATGGCTGCAAGAGGTATGGATCCAAACATCAGGGATGGCCTTATAGGAATGTTTTCAGGCAAGTACTGGCTGATAGTAAATATTCCCATAGCGCTTTCAAGCGCCCTGGCTTCCTCCCTGATCCCGGCTATTGTGGCATCAAAAGCCAGAAAAGACAAGAACGGGGTTATTGAAAAGATCAGGTCTGCACTCCAGATCACAACCCTTGTTGCTTTTCCATGTGCAGCAGGCATAGGATTTTTAGGCGGACCTATTATCAGATTTCTGTTTCCGTCAAGTTCCGATCCGGACAAGATAGCGCTGATGCTGGCAGTTGGATGTCTTACAGTAGTCTTTTACTGCATTTCAACCATTACAAACTCCATACTCCAGGGGATCGATAAAATGAGGATTCCGGTTCTTCATTCGGCATTTTCTCTTATTGTAAATGCCGTACTTCTGGTTCTGCTCCTTAATATATTCGATATGGATGTATTTGCATGGATAATTGCGGATATGGTATTTGCTTTTGTAATGTGCATACTCAATGCCATTTCCCTTAAAAGGATACTGGGATACAGACAGGAAAAGGTCAGAACATTTTATCTGCCCCTTCTTGCATCTCTTATCATGGGAGGGCTGGCACTGCTCATCAATACGTTGTTAAGCAAAGTGATCACGAGCTCTTTTGTTGTTATCATATCAATAATTGCTGCAGTTATTATTTATGTACTGCTGATTTTCAAGATGCATATTATTAATGAGTATAATCTCAGGTCTCTGCCGGGGGGTAATAAGCTGCTCAGGATATTCAGAAAGATCCATCTTATAAAATAATGAAATTTGCTGAAAAACTGTACTTCGGAAAACAGGCAGAAAAAGAAAAAAAGGAAATATTGAAAAATCTCAGATCCGGAAGAAAACAGATCGGGGTGTATGTGGTATGTGCAGCTGCTAACAATTCGGATCTTCTGGATATCATTCCTTCCCTGATTATAAACGAAAGAATATCAGACAGGATGAAGGTTGCAGGAATAGCTGTTTCCCGAAGGGAAGCTGTTGAAGTGTGCAGGGATATCGTAATGGACTGCTATGCGCAGACAGCAGGATATGATATCAGGTCATTTATATGTTAAATGAAATTCTGAAAATAATCTTGATCGTATTGGGAGGAGCCGTCGGATTTGCAGTTATTCTGATCCTTATGGCGTTGTTCATACCGGTGCAGTATAAACTATGGGGCAGGAAGGACTCTGATGCGCTGACCGCAGGGGGAAGGGCATTATGGCTTTTGGGTATTTTATATTTTAACGCTGAATATAAGGACAGCAGATTCCGATATACACTGAGGATATTCGGTATTCCTCTGGTGTCTGACAGAAAGAAACCGGAAAACACTGAGAAAAAGCCCGAAAATAAAACCCGTACCAAAAGACCGGTCATACATCATATTTCGCTAAGTGCCGAAAAAATCACATTAAGCCCCGAGCCTTCCGACCGCCTCAAACAGGAACCGGAGAAAACCAAGGATAAGGAAAATGTCCGTGAGAAAAAATCCACAGTCAGAAGGACGGAAAAGAAAAAATCCAAAAGCGGGGGAAAAAGGTTTGCCGGGCTTAAAAACAGGATAAAAAAACTTTTGAAAAATGCAGACAGTATCAGAAG
>JABUTA010000083.1:10324-17912 GCA_021443845.1 Parasporobacterium sp. | reverse complement strand
CTATCAGTCCGCTGTCTCTTAATGATCTGAGATGATGAGATACAGCGGGACTTGACATCTGCATCATGGCAGCAATATTTACCACGCACTCTTCAAAATGGCACAGCAGCCAGAAAATCCTTACTCTGGTAGTGTCTCCCAGCTGCCTGAACACATCAGCGATTATCTGAAAATTTTCAATATTGCAAAGGTGTTTCTGAAGCTGCTCGATATTATGGTGCGTGCCGTGATCATGGGGCAGGTTGTTCATGTGGTCCATAGTTATTCTTCCTTTCATCAGTTTTAGCCCGTTTTAAACAAAGTAACACAAATATTTACAAAAGCAATAGAAACTTATCCCAAAAAGTAATAATTTTAGCCCTGAAAGAAGAGAATACCACCTGTTTATTGACGTTTTGGTGGACCGGAATTATATTACGCTTAAACAATTAAAAATCTGTTTAAATATATAAAGGCAACCGGATAGGAAAGGAACATCACTATGAAAAAAACATACAAGATCGAAGTTGACTGCGCAAACTGTGCCAATCTTATGGAAGAAACAACTAAAAAGGTGGAGGGTGTAGCAAACGCCGTGGTTAATTTCATGGCTCTTAAGATGACGGTGGAATTTGCAGAAGGAGCAGACGACAAAGCAGTAATGAAAAATGTACTGAAGGCCTGCAGAAAAGTGGAGCCGGATTGTGAGATAGAATTCTGAAATTCGGATTGCATATATGTCTTTCGAGAGAAATACACTTATAAAGCTTAACTAAGCATAAAAATCTATCAATTAAGTGCAGGACAAAAATCCATGAACAGAAAACAGAAGAAAATGCTTATCAGGATAATAACAGCTGCCGCAGCCCTTGCGGCGCTGTTTTTTATACCTGTAACCGGGATATTGAGGCTGGCTCTTTACCTGGCAGTTTATATTGAGATAGGCTATGACATTCTGCTGAAGGCCGGCAGAGGGATAATTAACGGCAGGGTGTTTGACGAGAATTTTCTGATGGCCATAGCCACAGTGGGAACATTTGCATTGGCTATCTATGACAGGAGCGGTGACTATAATGAGGCCATTGCCGTAATGCTGTTCTATCAGGTGGGAGAACTGTTCCAGAGTTATGCCATAGGAAAGAGCCGCCGAAGCATCAGCGCATTGATGGATATCCGGCCGGATTATGCCAATATTGAGAAGGACGGCAATCTGGAACAGGTCGACCCGGATGAGGTGGAAGTGGGAAGCATTATAATCGTGCGGCCTGGGGAGAAGGTCCCCATAGACGGCGTTATCATTGAGGGAAAAACCAGTCTGGATACGGCGGCACTTACGGGAGAGAGCATTCCCCGGACAGCTTCTGAAGGTGATGAAGTAATCAGCGGCTGCATAAATATGACCGGACTGATAAAGGTGCGGACCACAAGGGAATTCGGTGAATCCACAGTGTCAAAAATCCTGGAACTGGTGGAAGAATCAGGTGCTCACAAGTCAAAGTCTGAGAATTTCATATCAAGATTTGCAAGGGTGTACACCCCGGCGGTATGCCTGACAGCCCTGGCACTGGCAGTTATCCCGCCCCTTATAAGGATCATATTCCTGAGCACAGCAGGTGAATGGAATATCTGGATCTACAGGGCACTGACATTTCTGGTAATAAGCTGCCCCTGCGCACTGGTCATCAGCATACCTCTTACATTTTTCGCAGGCATAGGAGGTGCCAGCCGGGAAGGAATTCTGGTGAAGGGCTCCGACTATCTGGAGGCACTTTCAAAAACTGGATATGTGGTATTTGACAAGACAGGAACCCTCACTAAAGGTGTGTTCGAAGTTACAGAGGTGAATGCAGTATCAGTGAAAGGATTGCTTTACGGCAGTAAGGCAGCTTCACATAATGAATGTCATTTCAGTAAAGAAACCGGAGATGATGCTGCAGGAAAAATACTTTTGGAATACGCGGCACTGGCAGAATCCGCGTCTTCACATCCTATCGGAAGAAGCATCATAAATGCTTACGGCGGTGAAATCGACAGAAGCAGAGTAACTGATATAGAGGAAATATCCGGTCACGGAATCGTTGCCCGGGTTGACGGATTACAGGTGGCAGCAGGCAACATCAGGATGATGAAGCTGCTGAATGTTGAATGTGAGCCTTCTGAAGTGCTCATGTCAGACAAAGTACGTCATGACTGCAGATCTCGGCTTTTCGAATCCATTGACTGCAGGCTTCCGGATGACGGTATTACAGACTGCAGCTCATCCGGCGAAGCCGGCCCGATTAACCGGAAAGAAGGAACTGTAGTCTACATTTCCGTAAACGGCAGCTATGCCGGAAATATAATAATCTCCGATGTGGTAAAACCATCCGCCGCCGAAGCCATCCGCTCACTGAAAAATGCCGGCGTGAAAAAGACTGTAATGCTTACAGGGGATGTGAAAAATGTTGCCGACAGTGTGGCTGCCGGGCTTGGCATTGATGAGGTGCGGGCGGAACTTCTTCCCGGTGATAAAGTGAAGGAACTGGAAAGGCTCATTTCCGAGAAAGAAACTGACAGGCAGAAGCTGGTATTTGCCGGGGACGGAATCAATGATGCACCTGTGCTTATCCGGGCAGATATAGGCATTGCCATGGGTGCCCTGGGTTCTGATGCAGCCATTGAGGCAGCGGATGTGGTGCTCATGGACGATGACCCGCTGAAGATTGCCAAGGCTGTAAGGATATCCCGTAAATGCATGGGAATAGTATACCAGAATATAGTCTTTGCCCTGGTTATAAAGTTCGCATGCCTGCTGCTGGGAGCATTAGGTATAGCCAATATGTGGTACGCCATATTTGCAGATGTGGGAGTTATGGTGATAGCAGTGCTGAATGCCATCAGAGCCCTGAGGGTGAAGAATACATAAAGACCATCAGAACGAAAAAACTCAAACGGTCTGATAAAAAATTGACATGCCATGTACCTTTGTATATAATCATTCCATCTGAAATTGAATATAAAATGTAACATAAAGGTGTCTGTTATTCAGGTGAAAAGGGAATCCGGTGCAAGTCCGGAACGATTACAGTCACTGTGAAGAGGGAATCTGCTTTCAGAACATAGCCGGAAAGTAAAGGATATGTTCAGTCACTGAACCGTATAATGGTTTGGGAAGGCGATGGCAGATAATGAACTCAAGTCAGGAGACCTGCCTTTATGTGGAACTGTGATCTGCTGTGTTACGGATCATTTTTCTGACATCAGGGTTGAAGGTCTGGATATTATATTCAGGACTGCCCTTTTAATATAAGCAGAAAAATCATGCCGCGCGAACAGCGCGGCATTTTTATATTTTCTTTCAGAAATATAAAAAAGGTGGAAGAACCAATGAAGAAAATCTTAGCAGTTTTATTAACAGGTGTTATGTCAGTTTCATTACTGACAGGAACGGCATTTGCAGCACCGACAGAAGAGGATCTGGCAGCAGCCAAAAACGCAGCTGATCTTATCGACGCTATCTATGTTCAGCAGAGAACAGAAGATACGGATGCACAGTGTGCGGCTGCAAAGGAAGCATGGGATGCACTTACAGATGAGCAGAAGGAACTTGTGGAAGGTGAAGAAGCCGACCCGGATTATTTTGGAATGGACACAGGAGATGCTTCTCTTGACAATCCTCTTAATCAGGACGGTATCGGTGACAAAGAGTTACTGGTGGTAAGCTTCGGAACATCCTTCAACGGCAGCAGGGTAGAAGACATAAAGGGAATCGAGGATGCACTTCAGGCAGCATTCCCTGACTGGGCAGTAAGAAGAGCATTCACAGCTCAGATTATCATCAACCATGTGCAGGCAAGAGACGGAGAATTCATCGATAACATGACACAGGCTCTTGACCGTGCAGTTGCAAACGGTGTTAAGCAGCTGGTAGTTCAGCCTACACATCTTATGCACGGATATGAATATGACGAAATGTGTGAAGCTCTTGATGAGTACGCAGATAAGTTCGAAGTCATAAAAGTTGCAGAACCGCTGCTTGGCGAAATGGGAAGTGACGCAACTGTAATTAATGATGACAAGAAGGCTGTATGTGAAGCAGTAGTAGAAGCAACAATTAAAGATGGCGGATATGAATCTGCTGATGCTGCAAAGGAATCAGGAGTTGCATTCGTATATCTCGGACATGGAACAGCTCATGTTGCAAAGGTAACCTACAGTCAGATGGCAACTCAGATGAAAGAAATTGGATATGAAAATGCATTTATCGGAACTGTTGAAGGCGAGCCGGAAGAGACATCTGTAGAGGCTGTTATTGAGGCCGTTAAGGAAGCCGGTTATAAGGCCGTAGTACTTCGTCCGATCATGGTAGTTGCAGGTGATCATGCCAACAATGATATGGCAGGCGATGACGAGGATTCATGGAAGAGTATGTTTGAAGCAGCAGGATTTGAAGTAATCCCGCAGATAGCAGGCCTAGGAAGCATTGATGCCGTAAAGAATATGTATGTCGCACACACACAGACAGTGGTAGATTCAATTGCCGAATAATTCAGCATACGTTTTATAGGGACTCATGCTTTGCTGCTACGTCCGCAGTAATTACAGAGCCGGCCATGCCGGCTCTGTGTAAGAGCATCACATAAAATATCGGATAAGCCGGGCCGGCTCCGCCGGCTTCCCGGCATGAGGAATTGATACATGAAGAAAATAATAATAACAATAGCTGCCTTACTGATGGCAGTATTAACAGCTGTACCGGCTTTTGCAGGAAATACAGACGAAAATGCACAGGCAAATATTCCTGCAGACGGAGAATATGCAGCATATTTTAAAACGGACAGCAGTATGTTCCATGTAAACGAAGCCTGTGAGGGTAAGGGTACCCTCACTGTAAAGGATGGTCAGATGATCATGCATGTAAGCCTCCCATCCAAGTCTACAGTTAACCTTTTCCCCGGGCTGGCAGAGGATGCAAAAAAGGACGGTGCAGTGCTTCTGACGCCGACTATAGATACAGTAACTTATTCTGACGGGTATACCGAGGACGTGCATGGATTCGATATCCCGGTGCCGTATCTGGATGAAGAGTTTGATGTGGCTCTTATCGGCACAAAGGGGAAATGGTATGACCACAAGGTCAGTGTGGAACTGGTAAAGGGTATAACTGTCGGAGAACTGGATCTGGAAGACGGAACCTATGATGCAGAACTGGAATTTGCCGGCGGCTCAGGAAAAGCATATGTAAATGATAAGTGTACGGTAACAGTAAAAGACGGCGAGGCATCTGCACAGATAATCTGGAGCAGCGATAAATATGATTACATGCTCGTGGACGGAGAAAAGTATGAGCCGGTTTCTACGGAAGGCGGTTCCATGTTCATAATTCCTGTGGCTGCATTTGACATCGAAATCCAGGTGATCGGTGATACCACAGCCATGTCAACACCTCATGAAATCGAATATACATTGAACTTCAGATCAGAAAGTTTGAATAAGGTAGGATGAAAAGAAAACCACTATCAATAATACCGGCAGTTATTCTGACGGTGGTCTGCGTAAGTACAGGTACCTTTGCACAGCAGGGGACTGATGTCAATGAATCAACAGCGGAAGCAGTCAACTCAGAAGGATCGACGGGGTTTGATAATCTCATCGAATTGAAAAATGGAAACAGCCTTCGGTATACAGGCTCTATGGAACTGTTATATGCCGATCAGTTTTCTGTGGATTATTACGAACGTGGTTATAAATACATAGAAATAGAGCCTGATCAGAAAATCCTGATGGTTCCTCAGGGATATGAAGTTCCGGAAAACCTGAACCTTGATATTACGGTAATCTATCAGATTCCGGAGCATATTTATCTGGCAGCATCGGCTTCTTTTGATTTTTTCAGAAAGCTGGGCAGCGTAGGCAATATAACCCTCAGCTCTCAGAAAGTCAGCGGCTGGTATATACCGGAAGCCATAGATGCCATGGAAAAGGGAGAAATGCTCTATGCAGGCAAATATTCTGCTCCCGACTATGAGCTCATTCTTTCTGAGGGTTGTGATCTGGCCATTGAAAATATGATGATATCACACCAGCCTGAGGTTAAGGAAAAGCTTGAAGCATTGGGTATACCGGTCATCATTGAGAGAGCCAGCTATGAGGCAGAGCCCTTAGGAAGAATGGAATGGATAAGATTCTATGGAGCATTGCTGAACAAAGAGGAAGAAGCTGAAACATATTTCAACGAAATATCACAGAAGGTGGAAAGTGTCCGCAATCAGGAAAGCACAGGGCTCAGCACAGCATTTTTCTCAATAACTACAACAGGAGCCGTAACTGTAAGAAAGTCCGGAGATTACATAGCCAGATCCATTGAAATGGCAGGGGGAAAATATGTAACCCTGGATGAATCGGATGAAGAAAACGCCCTGTCCACAATGACAGTTCAGATGGAGGCATTTTATGCTGCTGCAAAGAATGCGGATATCCTTATATATAACAGCACTATAGAAGGCGAAATTCAGACCATAGATCAGCTGGTTGAAAAAAGCAGTCTCCTTAAGGATTTTAAGGCGGTGAATGAAGGACGGGTATGGTGTGTTGAGAAAAATCTGTATCAGGAACCCCTGGAACTGGGAGAAATGATCCTTGACATAAACAAAATACTTCACGACCCGGATACTCCGGATGACCGGCTGTATTTTCTGCATCGGCTGTATTCGTAAAGTAATTACATGTAATGAAAATGTTTTAAGCGGGTCTGAATACCGTATTGCAGGTATCAGTTCCGAAACAGAGAAAGCATATGATTTTCAGAAAAAATATCAGGATCAAGGCAGGATTTCTGCTGCTTCTGATCCTGATGGCAGTATTACTGATATTAAATATTAATTCCGGCAGCGTAAAGCTGTCTGTACCGGAGATTTTCAGGATAATTTTTGGTGCAGGCGGTAATGACACTGCCGGAAGGATTATCTGGGATATCAGACTTCCCAGGATAACAGCAGCATTCATTCTGGGCGGGGCACTGTCAGTGTCCGGATTTTTGCTGCAGACATTTTTTCATAATCCCATAGCAGGGCCTTTTGTTCTGGGAATATCTAGTGGGGCCAAGCTCACAGTGTCTTTGTGCATGATATTTCTGATGAGTAACGGCATTGCATCCTCCTCCGGGGCGATGATCACTGCCGCATTTGCGGGAGCAATGCTTTCCATGGGTTTTGTCCTTCTTCTGTCTCAGAAAATCAGGAGAATGAGCCTCCTTATAGTGTGCGGGGTCATGATAGGGTATATATGTTCGGCCCTGACAGATTTTATTGTTACATTTGCAGATGATTCCAATATAGTGAACCTTCATAACTGGTCCATGGGTTCATTTTCCGGCATCAGCTGGGAAAATGTGCAGACTATGGCAATAGCCTGCGGGGCAGCACTCATAACAGTGTTTTTTCTGTCCAAACCTATAAGTGCATACCAGTTGGGAGAGGTATATGCCCGCAACATGGGAGTTAATATCAGACTGTTCCGGATGGCATTGATACTTCTTTCAAGCGTGCTTTCGGCCTGTGTTACAGCATTTGCAGGTCCTGTTTCATTTGTCGGCATAGCTGTGCCCCATCTCATGAAAACATTGTTCAAT
>JABUTA010000083.1:0-10036 GCA_021443845.1 Parasporobacterium sp. | reverse complement strand
CTGGGAAGCAACGGATCGGGAAAATCCACAATATTAAAGACCATAATAGGACAGCTTAAGAAGTTGTCGGGAACAGTGGTTCTGGATGGAATCGATATCAATGACAGAAGTCTTAATGATGTGGCACGGAGGATGGCTATATTAATGACTGAGCAGCTGAGGCCTGAGCTTATGACCTGCCGTGATATGGTGAGCACCGGAAGGTATCCTTATACGGGACGGCTGGGAATCTTAAGTAATGAAGATAAGGAGAAGGCGGAAAATGCCCTGGAACTGGTAGATGCAGCAGAGCTTTCGGAAAGACCTTTTAATGCGGTAAGTGATGGTCAGCGCCAGAGAATTCTCCTTGCAAGAGCCATCTGCCAGGAGCCTCAGATCATTATACTTGATGAGCCCACGTCATTTCTTGATATCAGATACAAGCTGGAGCTTCTCACCATACTTAAGAGGATGGTCAGGGAGAAAAATGTCGCAGTAATAGTTTCTCTTCATGAACTGGATCTGGCTGAACGGATATCGGATAAGGTGGTGTGCGTCAGGGGTGACCGGATAGACAGAGCGGGGACTCCGGAAGAAATATTCACCACAGAATATATAGCCGAACTTTATAACATGACCCCCGGAAGATATGACAGCTGTTTTGATTCATTAAGTTATGTTCCGGTGTGAGATAAACAGACAATAAAGAGCCATTCTTCTGTGGTGATCCGACAGAGGTGATTATCAATGAAAAGCAATATACCAAGAATAATGCTGGCAGGTACGGGCAGCGGCTGCGGAAAGACTACCATAACCTGTGCAATTCTAAAGGCATTTAAGGATAGAGGATTCAGAGCAGCATCCTTCAAGTGTGGTCCGGACTATATTGATCCCATGTTCCACCGGAGCATAACAGGAAGAAACTGCAGCAGCCTGGACTCATTTTTCTTTGATGCTGATATGCTGAATTACCTGCTTGTAAAAAATGCTGCCGACAGTGATATTGCTGTCATTGAAGGTGTAATGGGATATTATGACGGCATAAGTATCAGGTCGGAATATGGCAGTTCCTGTGATATTGCCCGAAAGACAGGAACTCCGGTGATATTGTGTGTTGACGGTAAGGGTACGGCACTGTCACTGCTTGCGGTAATATATGGCTTCCTGAACTTTGCACCGGAAAATAATATCCGGGGCGTAATTATCAACCGGTGTTCACAGATGACTTACCGGATGCTTTCTGAGGCTGTCCTGGACCGCTTCGAGGGAAGAATAAAGCCACTGGGATATATGCCTGTCATGAAGAACTGCTCCCTGGAGAGCCGTCATCTGGGTCTGGTAACCGCAGGCGAGATAGATGATCTGAAGGAAAAAACAGATGAACTGGCCCGGCAGGCAGAAGGAAGTCTTGATCTGGAGGGGATAACAGAACTGGCTTCTCAGGCAGCTGAAGTAGCGGACTGTGGAAAACAGGCAAAAGAACCGGTGAAGATATCGGGGAATTCGGGCACGGACAGGGTAAGGATCGCGGTTGCCAGAGATAAGGCTTTCTGCTTTTATTATGAAGACAGTCTGGAACTTCTGAAAGAAATGGGAGCAGAACTGGTGGAATTCAGTCCCCTTGAGGATACAGAACTTCCTGCGGACATACAGGGCCTTTATCTGGGAGGAGGATACCCGGAGCTGTATGCAAAGCAGCTGAGCGGCAACAGGTCAATGATTCAGTCTGTCAGAAGGGTCCTGGCAGTTCCGGATACTCTCACAGGAGATGCAGCCGGTGTAATGTCTGATTCCGGGATGTCATTTATCCCTTTGCCATGCATAGCAGAATGCGGGGGATTCATGTATCTGACTGAGAGTATAGCAGGATACCCCATGACCGGATTGCTGAAGGGAGGGTGCTTCGATACGGGAAAACTGTGCCGATTCGGATATATAACGTTGACCGCAGAACGTGACAATATGCTGTGCACTAAAGGCGAAAGCATAAGAGCCCACGAATTCCATCACTGGGATGCTGATGACCCGGGAAGCAATATGACTGCCGTGAAGATGAATGGCAGGCAATGGCAGGCGGCATATGCGGATGAATATATGTATGCCGGATTTCCTCATTTCCATTTTTATGCCAATCCGGAATTTGCAGAAAACTTTATTGCAGCATGCAGGAAATATAAAAATGCGCAAAGCAATACGGATCCGGTACCACAGATGCCGTAGGAAACACGGTGTGCATATCAGAAACATAATCACAGATGATCATAATTACAGGCAGGTATTAATATGATAGAAATAATCAGACCGGCAGACATAGAAAAAAGAAGCTTCGAGATCATAACTGAGATTCTGGGTGACAGAAAGCTGAATCCTGAAAATGAACTTGTTATAAAGAGAGTTATTCATACCACGGCTGATTTTGATTATGCCGATAACCTTGTGTTCAGTGATCACGCTGTAAGCAGGGGAATAGAAGCACTCAGGAAAGGCTGTGACATAGTAACTGATACTCAGATGGCAAAGGCGGGTATCAATAAAACTATACTGGAAGGACTTAACGGACAGGTACACTGTTTCATGTCGGATGAGGACGTGGCACTGGAGGCAGGACAGAGGGGTATAACAAGGGCAGCTGTATCCATGGAAAAGGCAGCACGTCTTGACAGGCCGTGTATATTTGCCGTCGGAAATGCTCCCACGGCACTGGTGGCTTTGAAGGAGCTGATAAGCAATGGCCTTGTGAAGCCTGAGCTGATAATCGGCGTCCCGGTAGGCTTTGTCAATGTGGTGGAGAGCAAGGAACTTATAATGGAATGTAATGTTCCTTATATAGTTGCCCGGGGAAGAAAGGGAGGCAGCAATGTGGCAGCAGCCATATGCAATGCAATGCTTTACCAGATCCGAAGATAATTGGAAGCAGTTGCTATTAAGTACTTAATGAACGTGGGTATATGGAAGAATATATAGTAAAGGATGGCAGGAAGCTGAGACTGGGATATACCACAGGCTCATGTGCCGCAGCTGCAGCAAAAGCCGCGGCGTGGATGCTTCTTACCGGCCAGAGAAAAGAGAATATTAAACTGCTGACACCTAAAGGAATATGGCTGGATCTTCAGGTATGTGATATCGACATATCCGCAGATCATGCAGGCTGTGCCATAGTAAAAGACAGCGGAGATGATCCGGATGTAACTGACGGAACCAAGATAGCTGCTGAGGTATCATTCATTCAGGAGCCTGAGATCAGGATAGATGGAGGAACAGGTATAGGCAGAGTAACCAGGAGAGGTCTTGATCAGCCTGTAGGAAATGCAGCGATCAATTCTGTTCCAAGGCGAATGATCATGGAAAATCTGGGGGAAGTCATGGCTCTTACGGATTATCACGGAGGGCTGTCAGTTGTCATTTCAGCTCCTGAAGGGGAGGCACTGGCCGGGAAAACCTTTAATTCCAGGCTGGGAATTACGGGTGGAATATCCATTCTGGGTACTACGGGTATAGTAGAGCCTATGAGTGAGCAGGCAATTGTGGATACCATAAGAACAGAACTGACACAGAGAAAGGCTGATGGTGCTGAATATATTCTTCTGACTCCTGGCAATTACGGCGAAGAATATATAAGAAATCATACAGGACTTGACCCTTCAATGGCTGTTATGACATCCAATTACATAGGTGATTCCCTGGATATATGTGCAGAACTGGGTTTTTCAGGGGCATTGCTTGTGGGACATATAGGAAAACTGGTTAAGCTGGCCGGAAATATGATGAATACCCACTCAAAGTACGGTGACTGCAGGGCAGAGATAATGGCTGCATATGCCGGTGCGGCAAATGTCGGGGCAGAGGTTATAGAACGTATGCTGGAATGTGTAACCTGTGATGATATTATACGGATTCTTGCTGAAGAAGGAAAATCCGGCGAAGTGCTTCAGCTGATCCGGAACAGAATAGGATATCAGATGGATCAGAGGGTCAGAGGTAAGATACTTACCGGAGCCGTATTATTTTCAAGGGAGTACGGATTTTTGTGTGAAACAGACAAAGCGGGAATGCTGATGCAGAATCTCATACAGGAACAGGAGGATAGAATATAATGGTGCATTTTGTCGGAGCCGGAAGCGGTGCAGCGGATCTCATAACTGTAAGGGGAGCGAGGCTTCTCAGAGAAGCGGATGTGATAATATACGCAGGATCCCTTGTAAACCCTGAACTGCTTGAATATGCAGAAAGTAAGTGCAGCATTTACAACAGTGCCCAAATGACCCTGGAGCAGGTGATCGACGTTATAAAAAGTGCGGAATCGGAAGGCAGGACTACTGTAAGACTTCATACCGGGGACTCCAGTATATACGGAGCCGTAAGGGAACAGTTTGATGAACTGGACAGGCTGGGCATTGAGTACGATGTATGCCCGGGTGTAAGTTCATTCTGCGGGGCGGCATCGGTGATGAAGACTGAATATACTCTTCCGGATGTGAGCCAGACTGTTATAATCACCCGTGAGGCAGGGAAAACCCCTGTACCGGAACGGGAGTCTGTCAAAGCTCTTGCTGCACATCAGTCTACCATGGTTATGTTTCTCAGTACTTCACTGACGGAAAAACTTCAGGCAAATCTTCTTGAAGGGGGATATAAAGAGGATACACCTGCAGCAGTTGTATATAAGGCCACGTGGCCGGATCAGAAAATATTCAGATGCACCGTGGGGACTCTTCATGAAACTGTGTCATCAAACGGGCTGTATAAGACATCCCTCATAATAGTGGGAAACTGCATGGGAGATGAATATTTAAGGTCCATGCTGTATCATCCGGAATTTACCACAGAATATCGTAAGGGGACATGTAAGTGATATGAAATACACAGTATTCGCATATACCCGTAAAGGATTACAAACCGCACTCAGGATGATGGACTATCTGAAAACATCAGATGAAGAAGCACAGATTACGGCATATACTGTACAGAGGCTTATGGAAGAGACAAGTGATTCAAAGTCCTGCTCCGATGATCTCTGTGCAGATTCATACAGTATAGCTGATATGTACGATGCCGCCGGTGAGCCTTCGGAGTTTATGCCGCTGCCCGGGGACAGGGCGGGAGTGTACAGTAAAATGTTCAGTATTTCAGATGCCATGATATTCGTGGGTTCTGCGGGAATTGCTGTCAGGAATATTGCTCCTTATGTTTTCAGTAAGGCATCTGACCCTGCAGTAATATGTGCGGATGAGCTAGGCAGATATGTGATTCCGCTGCTTTCGGGACACATAGGCGGTGCCAATAATCTTGCCCTGAAACTTGCATATGCGATCGGCGGTACAGCTGTCATTACCACAGCAACAGATATCAACGACAGGTTTTCGGCGGATGCCTGGGCCGTCAGGAATGACCTGGTGATAGAAGATATCAGAATGGTCAAGGTTATATCGGCTGCTGTTCTGGAGAGAAAAGTTCCTCTTATAAGTGATATTGAAATAGAGGGAGAAGTGCCTGAGGGCATAATGGTTATTGATGAAGGCTGTATAGGTGAAAACCCCTTATACCGTGAAACAGGCATCTATATAGGGCACCGCACAGATAGGCCATTTGAAAAGACTCTTCATCTGATCCCGAAGGATGTGTGCCTGGGCATCGGATGCAGGAAAGACATATCAGCCGAGGCTGTCAGAAAAGCAGTAGAAACTGTCCTTGAGGACAATGGCATATGCAAAGCTGCAGTGAAGCATGCGGCATCCATCGACATTAAAGCAGGTGAGCAGGGTCTCCTATCATATATGAATGATGAGAATATTCCCATTACATTTTACAGTGCCCGGGAGCTTATGACGGTCCGGGGAGAATTCAAAGCTTCGGAATTCGTAAAAGAAATCACCGGGGTGGAAAATGTGTGCGAAAGGGCGGCACTTATGAAAGCTGACCGGATGCTGGTGCATAAGACTGTGGTAAACGGCGTGACTGTTGCGGCGGCATTTAAAACAATTAAACTTAAATGGTAAAGGAGAGCAGAAGATATATGGGTAAGGTTTCGGTAGTTGGAATAGGTCCCGGCAATTATGAAAACATGACCATCAAGGCCGACATGGTTCTGAAAGAGTGTGATATTGTCATCGGATACACAGTATATGTGGATCTTGTAAAGGACAGATACCCCGGCAAGGAATTTTTAACCACTGCAATGACCCGGGAAGTTCAGCGCTGTCAGATGGCCATTGATAAGGCACTCGAAGGTTATAAAGTTGCCATGGTGTGCTCAGGCGACAGCGGTATATACGGCATGGCCGCACTTGTGTATGAGCTGCGAGGAGATAAACAGGTTCCGGAAATAGAAGTCATTTCAGGTCTTACTGCTGCCTGCAGCGGAGCCGCGGTGCTGGGTGCCCCGCTGACCCATGATTTTGCAGTCATAAGCCTCAGTGACAGGCTCACACAGTGGGAACTTATATGCAGCAGGCTCTCATATGCTGCCCGGGCGGATCTTTCAATAGTAATATACAATCCGAGAAGTAAAGGAAGGCCGGATCATCTGAAAAAGGCCTGTGAGATACTTCTTGATCATATGCCTGCAGACAGAGTCTGCGGTATTGCTCAGCATATAGGCCGTGAAGGTGAGAATATACGTATATTGTCATTAAGAGAACTTAAAGAAGCAGATGCAGATATGTTCTGCACTGTCTTTATAGGAAATTCCATGACAAAAGTTATCGATGGAAAAATGATAACCCCAAGGGGATATCGTGAAATGAAAGAATGAATATGATCAGGATATGTGTGTTTGCAGGTACAGGTGACGGAAGGAAACTTACAGAATATCTGGCCTGCCGGAATGTGCAGGTTACTGCATGTGCGGCAACTGAATACGGCGGAGAGCTGGTCAAGCCGGCAGAAAGGCTTACAGTACTTACAGGACGTCTTTCCAAAGATGATATGTTAATGCTTTTTAAACGGGAAGAGTTCGACCTGGTTATTGATGCCACACATCCTTATGCGGAGGCTGTTACGGAAAGTGTATCCGAAGCTGCATCCGAATGCGGTATAAGATACATCAGAATGCTTCGTGAGGACTCCTGTACAGATGACAGTGTTGTATGGGCTGCGGATACGCAGGAAGCCGTCAGGATACTGGACAGTACAGACGGAACAATACTTCTTACAACAGGAAGCAAAGATCTTGGTACGTATTCCGTGATAAGAGATTTTTCAGAAAGAGTTTATGTCAGAGTCCTGCCTATGGAGGATTCTCTTTTAAGCTGCCGCAAAGCCGGGGTCAGACCGTCTCACATTATAGCCATGCAGGGTCCCTTCACCCTGGAAATGAATACGGCATTATTAAAACAGACCGGTGCACAGTGGATGGTAACAAAGGACGGTGGTCAGGCAGGGGGATTTGATGCCAAAGCCGCGGCGGCAGCGGCAGCCGGGGTAAAGCTTCTGGTAGTGGGCCGTCCCAGACAGCACGAGGGATATAATTACAGCCGGATAATATCATTACTGGAAAAAGAATATGGATTAGTCAGAAAATGCAATGTGGTCATATCAGGAATAGGACCCGGCAGCAAAGACCTGAGGACCATGGAGTCGATACGAGCCTTCAGTGAGGCGGAGTGTATCATAGGTGCAGCAAGGATGACAGATGCCGTCCGAAACGGGAGACAGCAGGTATTTAATGCTGTTGCTCCGGTTGAAATATCCGCCTATATTCATGAGCATAAAGAATTTACTGATTTCGCAGTGGCAATGTCAGGGGACAGCGGTTTTTTCAGTGGGACGAAAAAACTGACAGAACTGCTTTCGGACTGCAATGTAACTATACTGCCGGGACTCAGTTCCCTGTCTGTTCTGTGTGCCAGACTGGGTGTTTCCTATGAAGATATCAAAACAGTGAGTCTTCACGGGAGAAACAGGAATATTGTCAGGGATGTTATCAGCAATAAAAAAGTATTTACCCTGGTAGGAGGCAATGAGGGAGTAAAACGTGTTCTGGACAGTCTGTGCAGTGCAGGATACGGTGCCGTACATGTCACAGTGGGTGAGAGACTGAGTTACCCTGAAGAAAGGATCATATCCGGAACTGCGGATGAACTGAGGGGAGATGTGTACGACTCTCTGAGTGCTGTACTTATAGAAAACCCGTTTGGTTTAAACGTAACAACCCACGGACTGCCGGATACGGCGTTTATACGTGGAGGCGGCAGGTATGATGATCTTTCAGCATCAGACGGAAAGGAAGCCGGTAAAATCATCCCCATGACAAAACAGGCCGTGCGGTCGGTGAGTCTGTCGATGCTGGGACTGACCCGGGATGCAATCTGCTGGGATGTGGGAGCAGGTACAGGTTCTGTTTCCGTAGAGATGGCTCTTCAGTGTGATGAGGGACATGTGTATGCCATAGAAAAAAGACCTGATGCCATTGAGCTGATATATAAAAATGCAGAAAGGTTTTTCATTGATAATATCACGGTTATCCATGGGGCAGCACCGGAAGAATGTGAGGAGCTTCCGGCACCTACCCATGTTTTTATAGGCGGCAGCAGCGGGAATATGAAGGAGATCATCATGACAGTCCTTCAGAAAAATCCTGAGGCAAAGATAGCTGCCTCTGCTGTAACGCTGGAATCAGTCGCCGAACTTACGGGTTGCATAAATACTCTTGGCCTTTTTTCGTCAGAGGTGATATCATTAAACACAGCTGTCAATAAAAAAGCAGGTTCATATAACCTGATGACAGCCCGAAATCCGGTGTATATATTTCTGCTGAAGCAGTAACTTTGAATTGTTTCATATGTGGTCATTAGCAGCGTTAGGAACAGGTTTTATCATTGATATTCTGATAGGTGATCCCCATGGTCTTCCCCATCCGGTTGTACTGATAGGGAAGGTGATAACCATGCTCGAAATCAGACTTAGGAGTATATGTTCAAAGACAAAAAAAGGAGAAATACTAGCCGGAGCACTCCTGTGGATACTGACTGCCGGAATCTCACTGGTTCTTCCGATGGTTGTCCTGCGGCTTCTGGGGATCGTATCTCCCTGGGTCAGATTTGCAGCTGAAAGCATCATGTGCTGGCAGATCCTGGCTACGAAGTCCCTGAAAGATGAAAGCATGAATGTCTATTATGCCCTTAAGTCAGGGAATCTGGACAGGTCACGGCGAGCCGTTTCCATGATAGTGGGAAGAGATACGGAATATCTGGATGAAGAAGGGATTACAAAAGCAGCGGTGGAAACTGTTGCGGAGAATACTTCCGACGGTGTTATAGCTCCTTTGCTGTTTCTTGCAGTCGGAGGGGCACCTCTTGGATTTTTCTACAAAGCAGTCAACACCATGGATTCCATGCTGGGATATGTGGAGGCACCCTATAAAAATATAGGTCTGATACCCGCAAGGGCAGATGATGTGGTGAATTTCATTCCCGCCAGAATATCCGCGCTGATGCTGTTGGCAGGGGCAGCTGTGCTGAAACTGTTATACAGAATAAGACCTCAGTCTGCGGGCAGTTCTGCTGATATTCCGGATCTGCGAAACGGCATCAGGATATTCGTAAGAGACAGATACAAGCATGCCAGCCCAAATTCAGCTCAGACAGAATCCATGTGTGCAGGCCTGCTGAGAATTCAGCTGGCGGGAGATGCCGTCTACTTCGGAAAGCTTGTAAAGAGAATGATAGTAAAGCGGGATTTTGCCTGCTTTGATGCCCTTGTGATCCTGTCACCGGGATATATATTCCTGGCTGCCTCTGCTTCCATCGGCCTTCTTAAGGCTGCCGAATGCGGCTGGAATCCGTTAACAACGTTCATAGGCATCCTGAATATTGTCTGGCCGACGCTGATCAACGGATATCTGACCTTCATCCTTATGGGCGTTGTCGTGCTTTTGACCGAGAAGAAGAAGATATTCTGTCCGCCTAAGCGTGCATTTCTTCTCGTTCTGACCTTCCCGGTGTTTATGCTCACCTATATACCGATCGCCATCCTCGCATTGTTCATGAATGTAAAGTGGAAGAAGATCGAGCATACCTTCGCAATGAACAACGAAGATATGAAAAAAAATATTGAAGAT
>JABUTA010000082.1:7863-10115 GCA_021443845.1 Parasporobacterium sp. | reverse complement strand
CTGCTGTCTTCCGGCATCATCATGCTGGTATTTAACGGCACATATTTGTTGGCCTTCTGCCTAGGTGCAGTGAAGATAGGTGAGGGCCTTATAACATATGGTACCATGACGGCGTTCCTTTCTCTGGTGGGACAGATCCAGTCTCCGGTTTACAATGCGGCCACCATTCTGACCGAGACCATGAGCATACTGGCATCCATGGACAGGATCATTCCGGTGGCAAAGCTGGAGAGAGAAGATGGGCAGGATGATGTAGCATCAGAAAATATGTTTGCAGCAGATTTTAGCACGAGGAAGACAGAAAATGGTGCGGTGAACGGTACGGCGACGAAAAATGCAAATGTCACCGGAGCAGGTTGCTACGTTCAAAAAGCAGATGTGAAAATGAAACCGCTGGGGCTGGTAGCTGACCGGCTTACTCTTTCTTACGGCGATAGTCCGGTAGTTGATCAGGTAAGCTTCGCAGTGAAGCCTGGGGAGGCGGTAATGCTGTCCGGAAGCTCCGGCATTGGAAAGACCACACTTATCAGGGGCATTCTGGGATTCCTGAGGCCTGAAGGCGGCCGGCTGATGCTGACGACAGTAGGTGCTGATGGAAACGCTGATGGGGCTCTGGCCGGAAGTCATGCTATTGGCATCGACTGCTCTGCAGCCACCCGCCGGATGATCAGTTACGTTCCACAGGGCAATACCATTTTCTCAGGAACCGTGGCTGAGAATCTGAGAATGGGCAAAAGTGACGCCACCGAAGAGGAAATGTATGCAGCACTTGAGGCTGCATGCGCTCTGGATTTTGTAAAGAATATGCCGGAAGGACTGAACACCATGCTGGGTGAGAGGGCTACAGGTATATCGGAAGGTCAGGCCCAGAGGCTGTCCATTGCCAGGGCATTCCTGAAGCCTGCGGGACTTATCATCCTGGACGAAGCCACTGCATCATTGGACGAGGAAACGGAGAAAAAGATTCTGGAAGGATTCTTCGCAAGGGAAGACCATCCTACATGCATATTCGTAAGCCACAGGTCAGGGCTCAGAAGGTACGCTGACAGGATCATTAGGGTGAAGACTGAGGCTGCGGGAGCGGAGGCTGACACATGAAGAAGCATACTATTTCCGTCGAAGAATGGCATGAACTGGTAAATAACGGTGCCGAGATTCCCGTTACATTTTATCTTCAGGGCAATAGCATGGCTCCCCTGCTGCGGATTCGCAGGGACCTGGTGACGGTAGTACCCCTGAGACGTGAGCTGATTCCCGGAGATATAGTCCTGTTCTGGGATATGACACGAGGTGAAAAGAGATACGTGGTTCATCGCTTCAGGTGCTTTCGTGGTGACAAGGTGATAACCATCGGCGACAACTGCTATAACAATGATGCACCCCTGCCCAGAGAGCAGGTGCTGGGTCTGGTATCTTATGCGGAGCGGATGAAGAAACACCGGGAAGGCGACCTGCCGGCAGGCTCCGGCAAAAGGATTGAGCTGGACAATGCAAAAAGCCGCAGGTATGGATTGATATGGATGAAACTGCTGCCTGTAAGGAGGGCAGCACAAGGCCCGTACCGCTTTGCCCGCCGGGTCGGAAGCAAGGTGAAGAGAACACTGCGGAAAGGCTGTTAATTTTTTCCTGAAGCCAATCAATTTTTCCACATATAAGGGATAACAGGCATAAATGTGGTATTGCCATATACTACCGGAAGCTTATATTAAAAGCTTCCAAAGCTTAAGGTATTATAATAGTAAGCAGTAGTTATACGAATTTGGGGTTTATTTTATGAAGAAGGAATACGTAAAACCGGAAGTTGAAATGATAGTTTTCTCTTATGAAGAAAACGTTGTGGCAAGCAGTGATATTAATGGCGGCGGCGTTGAAGGCTCAGAACAAAAACTTATCATTGGAGATTAATTATCCATCGCCGGCAAACACTTAACTATAGCATTCAGATATTTATTTAATTCTTTTAGTTTCCATCAAAAAATGAGGGTTCATGCAATCCTCATTTTTTGTGTATATATGGTGAAAACGTTGAATTTACGGCACATTTCGTATACAATCATACGATGAGTTTTAGCTGAATATCAGGTGCTGCACATGGGTGTGCGAGAACACCTGATATTGTATCATTTGCATTCATAAGAAAATAAATAAATGACAACTGAAGGGCAAGACATAAATGCATAAGAAGAAAAAAAGAATGGGTAAGGGCAAGAAGGCCCTGCTCATCATAGGAATAATCTAGAAGAAATGTTGCT
>JABUTA010000082.1:0-7626 GCA_021443845.1 Parasporobacterium sp. | reverse complement strand
CAGCAGACCGATAATCAGGACGGCGCAGGCACCACCGGACAGCCGAATGTTAATCCGGCCGGCATGGATACAGCCTCTCCGACGGACTATCAGCAGCAAGATGGCGACGCCAAGCCCGACAACACAAACGGCACGGCTACATCTTCCCAGACCACCGGTCAGCAGTCTGAGAATACCGGCACAGCATCTTCTACAACAACCACCACAACAGCTGATACCACTAAGGTAAAGCATGAGATAAAGAACATCGCCTTCTTCGGCATGAGTGTTTCCGAAGTCGGGGGTATCGATACTGACAGAAGTGACATGATAATCATTGTATCTGTCGACATAGACAGGAACAGAGTAGCCCTTACTTCTGTTCTCCGTGACTCCAAGGTGCCGATTGAGGGGCATTCGCCCCAGAAGATCAACGCTGCCTATAAATACGGAGGAGCTCCTCTGGCTATCAAGACTCTGAACCAGAACTTCCATCTGGATATTGCTGATTATGTCACAGTAAACTTTGAAAATCTGATAGAAATAGTTGATTATATGGGTGGTGTGGACATCGAACTGACAGCTGCGGAAGCAAGCCAGGTCCCGGGCACTGTGGACGGAATGAATCATCTGGATGGAAAGAAGACCCTTGCATATGTAAGTATCAGAAAGATTGACTCAGATTTCTATCGTGCATCCCGCCAGCAAACTGTATTGATGGAATTACTGAAAAAAATAAAAGATAAGGCGAAGACCGAATACCCGGAAATCATCCGTAAGTTCATGAACTGCATGGAAACATCTCTGACATATGGGGAGATACTGGACATTGTTACATCTCTGGATGTGCCGAATATCAAGGTGGATCAGATAACTGTCCCTGACAAGAATTTCGAGACCAACCTGAAGGGCGGTCTGGATGAAACCGGTTCATGGGTATATACATTTGATATAGAAGAAGTTGCGGACAGAATCCACAGGAATATATATGGCTCCGGCATTAAAAAGAATAAATAAAGCCTACTAAATTGGTAAAAAATGTGAAACTATCGAAAATCGAATTGACAATTTTTCCTTAAAAACGTACAATTTTGCCATAAAATGTGATGTTGTGTCCAATTACAGTATAAACCCAAGAGGTTGTTATATTGAGAAGTGCTCAAAGCGGACAACTTAATATGAACCCGAAAACCATAGCTCTTTTAAGGATGGCTCTCTCAGGACAGCGTGAAGAGCTTGTTTTTGATGTCGGAGAGTGGGATCAGGTATTTGCTGATCTTTCTGAGCAGACTGTTCAGGCCATTCCTTCCAATGTGGTCAGCACTCTGAATCTCACACAGCAGGAGCAGGATGCCTACGTTCAGTACTGCATCAGCAATCTGACGGATTTTTACATGGCACTGGAGCTGCAGTCGGAAGTCCAGGCATTGTTCAGGGAGCAGGGGATTCCTTCTGTGTCCCTGAAAGGTGTATCTGCCGCCATGCTGTATCCACAGCCGGAGCTCAGATGTACGGGAGATATAGACCTGCTGGTGCTTCCGGAGGATTATGACAGAGCCTGCAGTATCCTCACGGAAAAAGGATTTATCGAGGAACCTACGGAGCTTAATGGCAGACATACAGGTTACAGGAAACCGGGATATCCTCTGATAGAGCTTCACAGGTATTATTCTTCCAGTGATAATAAGGAGCAGAACCGGATACTGGATGACATGCTTTACGAAGGCATCCGTAATGCCCGGACTCTGGAACTGGAAGGATACGAGATAAGCATTCTTCCTCCACTGGAGAATGGTATGGTGCTGCTGGGGCATATTAACCAGCATCTTTCCTCAGGACTGGGATTGCGTCAGATATTTGACTGGGGCATGTATGTTCAGAAGCATCTCCCCGATGAAATGTGGACAGAACAGTTTGCGACTGTTGCCGAGTCCGTGGGTATGAAGAAGCTGGCCATGGTTGCGGAAGCATTGTACAAGAAGTATTTCTGCCCAATGGAGGACATTACCTGGTGCGATGCGGTGGGTGACAATCTGAAGTATGAACTTTTGGAGTATGTAATTGCCAGTGGCAATTTTGGCTGTAAGCGCGAATATACTCATCGTGCGGTGTTATCCGTTATTAAATGTTTCCATAACCCTGTAAGATTTAACGAATTTCTTCGCCGAGGTGGAATATCCCATTGGAAAGCCGCCCGCAGGCACCCGGTATTAAGAAAATTCGTAGTATTTTATCAGATAGGGCATCTGATAAGAGCGGGCATAAGAAGCAAAGTAGGTGTATCCGTGGTGAAGGAAGAAGGCCGGAACAGCCGGGCCATCATGGAACTTATGTATAAACTGGAAGTAACCCGCATTTAGCGGTACGGAATGTCTGCAGCTTACCTGCAGTTTGCCGGGCCGGCTACTTAATTATTACCGCACAACGGAGTAATGCAATGTACGATATTCACTGCCATCTCATTCCCGGTGTGGATGATGGAGCTGATAATTTAAGCGAGACCATTGAGATGTGCCTTCTGGCTGTTAAAGGCGGTACCAGGGGCATTGCAGCGACCCCTCATTGCAATATTCCGAAGCTGTTCAGCAATTACTGGAACGATACGTTCAACGACAAGATTCGTGAAATCCGGAAAGAACTTGCCAGACGGGACATTCCTCTCAAAATATTTACCGGCCAGGAGATTTTCCTTACCGGGGATGTTGTGGGGATGCTGAGGAGAAAAGAGCTGATCACCATCAACAATTCCCGTTACGTCCTGGTGGAATTGGATCCCGGTGAGGCTGCTTCTACGGCCTACCAGAAGCTGGAAAACCTACGGGCGGGAGGCTATGTTCCCATAGTGGCCCATCCGGAAAGATACGGTTTCTTTACCCGCCACAGGGATGCCGAGGAAATGATCAAATCCATGGGATGTCTGCTGCAGCTCAACAAATCCAGCCTGAGGGGTTCCTACGGTCCTGCTGCCAGAACAGTGGCATTAAGGCTTCTGGATGAGAGAATGGCGGATATAGTGGCCAGCGACAGCCATGGCCCCTATGAGCGGACTCCCTACATGGATGATGCATTTGCGGCCATAGCGGATGTGACCTCCTACAGATATGCTGAGTATCTGTTTGAAACCAATCCCGGACGGGTGCTGAGGGACGAGGACATACTTCCTTACAGATAAGAAAAACTGATAATATATTTTCCCGGAGGTCATGACCGTACAGCAGAGGATGGAATCTCCTGCAGATCATGAACTGACAGCCGAAGGTATTACATATATGAGAATATACAGAAGGATTTTCATAGTAGCATTTGTGCTTATGATCATCATTTTCGGGATATTCTTCCTGAAAGAGAAGAGTAAGCAGGATGATACTTATCCTGTGATCACAATTGATAATTACGAGCTGGAGGTTAGCCTCACTCCTTCCGATGAGGAGCTGAAGCAGGGCGTGACAGCCCTTGATGCCAAGGATGGGGACCTTACAGACAGAGTCGTTGTGGAATCCATTTCCCGTTTTGCCGGGAAGGGAATCAGCAACGTTACTTATGCTGTCGTGGACAGCAATAACAATGTGGCTTCAGCCACACGAAAGATCGTTTACAAGGATTATGTGAGTCCACGGTTTACCCTGAAAAGGCCGCTGTTGTTCAGTGTGGCAGAAGCTGCCAAGACCAAGATATCTGACGTGGTAGGTGCCATTGACTGCATGGAAGGGGACATTTCCAACAGGGTAATTGTTAATTCAAACGATTTCAACAGTACTCAGGAAGGTATATATTATGTTTCCCTTCAGGTGTCCAACACCAAGGGCGACACTATTTATGCGGATGTCCCGGTGGAGATAGCCAATATCAAGACCAATGATCCGGTGATCACATTAAGCGATTACCTTATTTATCTCAATACCGGGGACAGATTTGACCCCTATGATTATGTGGTTTCCGCCGAGACTTACGACGGCATTTCCCTTACAGAGGGCGACGGCCCGGAGGATGATGGGCATTTTATAGCAAAAGTAAGAGCGGATTCTTATGTTAAAACCAGGGAACCCGGCGTGTATTATGCGGACTATTCCGTAAAGGATCAGGAAGACCGTACAGGTCGCTCCAGACTGGTAGTTATTGTAGAAGAAGCAGCAGGCGAAGTTGATGAACAGTAGGCGTGATAATCTGAGCATATCATTTGAGTGGCATAGCGTTGCAAGGGATATTATCCATAATTTCTGGATAATAGTAATGGCTGTGCTCATGGGAGTGATGGGCATATATATTGCGGAGCATTCAGTGTATCTGCCGGAGTATACCAGCAGCGCCACACTGGTAGTTAAGTCCAAGAATGTTTCCACATCTACCTTCAGCAATCTGTCTGAATCATCGGAAATGGCTACCATTTACAGCAATGTATTTGTACAGCCTGCCATGAAGAAGCTGGCAGCGGCCAAGATGGGCAAGGAGGCCTTAAGCGGCCGTATTACTGCGGAGGTGCTGAAGGAAACCAATATCATGACTATCATGGTTACTGCCCCGGGACCGGAACTGGCATATAATGAGCTGAAGGCGGTTCTGGATGTTTATCCTATGATATCGGAAAATGTATTCTCGGACTCGGTAATCGATATTATCAAGACTCCTGACATGCCCCGTGGACCATCCAATGCCATGAGTAAGTCACGAAGGGCATTGATAATAGCTCTTGTTGCGCTGATATCTCTGGCGGGCATCATTGTCCTGTCACTTTTCAGGGATACCGTAAAGAGTGAGAAGGATTTCCAGCGTAAGATAGATGCAAAGCTTCTGGGCAGGGTTACCTATGAAAATAAAATGGCCAAGGGCTTCAGAAAGCGAAGTATGCTGATCAATGATACTGCGGCTTCCCTGGGCTTCGTGGAAAGCTTCCAGAAGATTGCCACAAGGCTGGAATATCTCCACAAAAGGGAAGGCGTCCAGACCATTCTGTTTACCAGTGTGGCATCCAAGGAAAGCAAGACTACGACCGCCATCAATACGGCCATGGCTCTGGCATCCAGAGGATACAAGGTTATACTGTTTGACGTGGACTTTCTTAAGCCCAGTGTTGCCAAACGTCTGAATGTGAAGGTTCCGGATGAATCGGAGCTGGGGAATCTCCTGTCCGGGAAGGTGTCACCTCTGTCCTATAAATTCCTGAAATACAGGAAGGGCAGCCTGTATCTGGCTCTGTGCGGCAGGAAAAATGATGGCTACCGGGAATGGATGGACGATTCCAGAATTTCCGAATATGTTGAAAAGCTCAAGAAAACTACGGATTTCATTATCCTTGACTCATCTCCTATAAGTGTATCTTCTGATGCTTCTCACGGTATGAGGATGGCAGACAGGACTGTTATGGTCATCAGGACTGACAGGGCTTATGCGGCGGATATTAATGAGGCCGTGCTGTCTGTGGCAGACTACGGCGGCAATCTGGCCGGCTGTGTGCTGACATATGTGCATAAGGAATTCTCCCTGTTCGGTCAGATGGGTTCCGATGAGACGGAGTATCAGGGACGGTACGGTTACGGCGGCTACAAACGCCCAAGGTACGGCTCATACAAGAGCGGCTACGACTATGTGAACGGTTATTATTCCGCAGGGGACAACACCACCCTGCAGGAGTTTGGAGACAGGAAAAATTAAATGGCTGACAATGGCATGTATGACAACAGAATAGATGTTCAGGAACAGCAGGAGGGGGAAGACTATATCCAGATATACATGAGTGATATCTGGAGAGGCCTTGTGAAATTCTGGTGGCTCTTTATAGTGCTGGCTGTCATCATTGGCGGCGCGGTTTTTCTGAAATCCTTTACAGGCTACAAGCCTATGTATAAGGCATCGGCTACATTTACCGTTAAAACCAGAAGCAATCTGGTCAACGGAACCGATTCCTACAGCTTCTATTATGACAGGTCCACAGCCAATCTGCTGTCAGGTACATTTCCGTACATCCTGGAAAGTAATCTCCTTCAGGAAGCTGTGTGCAGCGAGATGGGCATTGAAACATTGCCTGCAACCATCAGCGCCTCATCCGTGCCGAATACCAATATGTTCACTCTGACTACCACAGGCAAGGATCCTCAGGTGGTGTATGATGTGCTGATAGCCGTAATAAACAATTATCCTACAGTTGCGGAATATGTAATCGGCAATACGGAAATGGATATGATCCTCATCCCTACAGTGCCGGAGGAACCCTACAACAGGTTTGAGTACAGGGACAAGACTCTGAAGGGTGCCCTGATAGGACTGGCGCTGGCAGCTGTGTGGGTGGTTATCTATGCGATATTCAGGAAGACCATCAGAAAGAAAGCAGACATCCAGCAGCAGCTTAACCAGAAATGCCTGGGAGTGGTGCCGGACGTTTACTTCAAGAAATACAAGAGAGATATTGATACCAGGGTTATGTGGACCAATCCGAGGATAGGAAGCGGTTTTCTGGAATCCATGAGGCTTCTGAGAAACTCTGTAATTCATGCCTGCAATCGGGAAAAGGTCCTTATGGTTACCAGTACTGCTCCCGGTGAGGGGAAGAGCATTGTGTCACTGAATCTGGCCATTGCCCTCAGCAAAGCCGAGAAGAAGGTGCTGCTGGTGGATGCAGATGTGAGATGCTCGGCATTCCCTATTCTGCTGGATTTTGACAAGCAGGAGAAGGACGGCAGGCGTGCCGGATATCTGTACGGCAGGAAGGTTCTTGACAGAACAGAGTTTTATGCGGTTCTGGAAATTAAGGATGAGGGGATACATTTTCTGACATTTGATATTCCTGATAAGAAGACCGGTCAGCTGTTCAAGATGCACAAATTCAAGCAGATCATTGATGCTGTCAAGAAGGATTACGATTTCGTGATCATAGATACACCCCCAAGCGGCATGATAGCGGACGCATCGCTTATCGCAGAGGCGGCAGATGGTGCACTGTATATTATCCGGCAGGACGGCATCAGGGTGAGCCGTATCAGATCTTCTCTGGATGACCTGATAGCCAATGATACAAAGATACTGGGATGTATACTGAACGGTGCTTCCAGCGGTATTTCAGGATATGGTGATAATTACGGCTATGGCTACGTGGGAAGCCGTTATGCGGCCAAGGGTGGCTATGGCTACAAGTATGGCTATGGGTACGGTTATGGCTATGGCTCCCGGAAGAATGATAAGTAATTTTGGACTTCCTATACCTATGAGATAGTTATCTTCTGGATTATTTTCCAGCGCTGTGGGGACTGAGCGTTTTGCCTTAAGAAAAAAGTGTTCTTGCGGGAGTTTGATATTATTAGATATTTTGAACCTAAGAAAAAAGTGTTCCCGCGGTAATTTGATATTATTGGATATTTTGAACTTGAGAAAAAAGGGTTCCTGCGGTAATTGGATATTTTGAACTTGAGAAAAAAGAGCCGTTGCGGGAGTTGGTCTTCTGGAAGACTTCGGGAAAGTAGGAAAAAGTGCCTCCCACGGGAATTTTGAACAGGCAATTATCGATTTTTGAAGAAAATACCCTCGCTGCGGACTTTTTACACCTGCATAATAAGGTGAAAACATCCGCAGGACACCTTTTTTCTCATAGATGCATCTATAAAAAGTCCGTGAGAAGGCATTTTTCTTAATTTTATAAAAAAATCAAGAAAAAATTCC
>JABUTA010000081.1 GCA_021443845.1 Parasporobacterium sp. | reverse complement strand
GTTTCAGCCAGCACATACAGCCCGGCATATTCTGTCTTTACCAGCACCTCATCAAATTCTGCCGTTCCCAGAAGCAGTTCATAAACTGGATTTTCCACACCTTTTTTGTCTGTTCCGGTACCGCTGGTAGCATTCCCCTGGGGATCGAAGTCTACAAGAAGAACATCGCATTTTCCTTCAGCAAGCGCAGCTGCCAGATTAACTGACGTTGTTGTTTTTCCTACACCGCCTTTCTGATTGGCAACGGCTATAGTTCTTCCCATACTTCCTCCCTGTACGATAATACGTGGGATTGTATCATATTCCATCCATAAAATCCACAGCTTTCTTAAATTTATGTAATTGTTTCACGTGAAACAATTTCATTTTTTAAAAAATATTGATGAATTTTATTCATGTTATAGAATCATAAGTTTCAGCCATAGTTTTTGGTAATATTGTTGAAAAATATATTTAAATGTACTATACTTCATTAGCGGGTTGCACAAAATGATGTGATACCCACAAATCAATATTGTTAATTCCTAGCAAAATCACTGATCTTGTAGTAATGTTTTGGGGGTATTATTGTTTGTTATTAGTGGTTTTGATGGTTTTCCCGGGCGGCACAGGTTATCCTATGCCGCTTTTCCTTTTCCTTAAAATCATTAACTGCTGTATTCAGTGCATCTGCTTGAAGATAATTTTCCTGTCTCTCCGGTATATGATTCTGGCCGGCTGCATACTGAGGATTTTTATTATTACCTTTCAATGCGTGTATTATTCATCGTCTGATCTGACAATTTCATAATATCCTGCCATGTATATCATAACTTTCCCTGATAATCTTACTTCTTATAAAACCTGCATTTTATGAATATGATGATAATATCATTATAACTGAAGATAAACACTCAGTTATCAGAAATACTCTGCACCTGTAAAATATAAAATGTTTCACGTGAAACAAAAAAGGTGCATCAACATCTGAGCACCTTTTGAAAAACTTTTATTTCATTATCAAAGGGGATTTTGAAGGCTTCCCCGGTCTTCTGGGATATTTTAAGGGTGTATCGTTGATTTTCCTTATGATAACCAGGCTTCTTCCTATATCAGACTCCGGAAGGCAGAATTCCTTAACATCTTCCAATGTTCCCCCAAGAACATCAAGGGCATATGCTGCAGTCTCCAGCTCTTTTCTGTAATCTCCGGATTTATAAAGAATACAGAGCCCTCCCTTTTTTACAGTCGGAAGAACATATTCCAGCAATACAGAAGTATCGGCCACAGCCCTCGAAACACATATATCAAAAGATTCCCTCATACCGCTCTGACCGATTTCTTCGGCTCTGCCCTGTATTGCAGTAATATTCTCAAGATTTGCTGCAGATATTACCTCATTAATAAAGTTGATCCTTTTGTTCAGTGCATCTGCAAGAACGAATTCTGCATGTGGCATTACTATTTTCAACGGAATCCCGGGAAATCCTGCCCCTGTTCCAATGTCCAGAACCTTTATGTTGGTGTCTTTTCCATATAATTCGTTAATTACTGCTGCTGCTTCAACTGAATCTATAAAATGTATAATTTCGGCTTCATCATGATCGGTTACACCTGTAAGATTCATGACTCTGTTTTTTTCTTCCAGCAGATCGCAGAATATATTGAACTGTCTGTCTTTTTCAGCATCATAAGCAATATTATTATTTTTGCAGAATTCTGCCAGTTTTAAAAATTGTTTCACGTGAAACATTCCTTTCAGATTTTGTTTTGAGAAAGATATATAAGGAGCACTGACACATCTGCAGGCGTAACACCGGAGATTCGCGATGCCTGTCCGATTGAAAGGGGTCTGAACATATTCAGTTTCTGTCTGGCTTCCAGTCTCAGGCCCTTTATTTCCATATAATCAAGATTTTCAGGCAGTTTTCTGCATTCGACCCGTTTAAAGTTATCAACCTGTTTCTGCTGTCTCTGAATATACCCCTCATATTTAAGTTCTATATTAATCTGTTCTATTATATCTTCCGGAAGATCCTTATGTCCGGCATCAATAGGACGGATCTTCTCGTAATCAAGCTCAGGACGTCTTATCAGTTCCGCCAGTGTTGTTCCGGTATTTAACGGAGTGCACCCGTTAGCAGCAAGAAGCTCCTGGGTTTCTTTTGATGCTCCTACAGGAACATTTCTTATTCTTTCAACTTCTTCATTAATAATCCGCTGCTTATTCATTACATATTCATATCTTTCGTCTGATACAAGTCCGATATCATGACCTATTGCGGTAAGTCTCAGATCTGCATTGTCCTGTCTCAGTAAAAGCCTGTATTCAGCACGGCTGGTCATCATTCTGTATGGTTCCTGATTTTCTTTGGTTACAAGATCATCTATAAGAACACCTATGTATGCCTGACTGCGGTCGAGAACTACGGGAGCCAGGCCTTTTACCTTTCTGGCTGCATTAACTCCGGCCATAAAGCCCTGAACTGCAGCTTCCTCATAGCCGGAACTTCCGTTAAACTGTCCTGCGCTGAACAGACCTGATATTTTTTTAAATTCGAGACTTGCCAGTACATCATTTGCGTTAATGCAGTCATATTCAATTGCATATGCATTTCTGACTATTTTAACATTTTCAAGTCCTGCAAGTGTTCTGTACATTGCAAACTGCACATCCTCAGGCAGAGAGGAGCTCATTCCTGACAGATACATCTCATTTGTATAAAGACCTTCCGGTTCAATGAATATCTGATGTCTGTCCTTATCCGGAAATTTGACAACCTTATCTTCAATGGAAGGACAGTATCTGGGACCTGTGCCTTCTATAGCTCCTGAAAACAGAGGAGATCGATCTATATTTTCCCTGATGATTCTGTGGGTTTCTTCATTAGTATAGGTAAGATAACAGGAAACCTGATCTTTCTGTATGGACTCAGGGTCTGTAGAAAAAGAGAAGGGCACTATGCGCTCGTCACCTTTCTGTTCCTGCATTTTTGAAAAGTCCAGACTTCTTCTGTCAACCCTGGCAGGAGTACCTGTTTTAAAACGTCTGAGATCAATTCCGTTGGCTATAAGAGATGCACTCAGATGATTTGCAGCCTGCAGTCCGTTCGGGCCTGTATAATTTGATACATCCCCGTAAATACATCTGGCTTTAAGGTAGGTTCCTGTAGCAAGTACAACAGCCTCTGCATGATAAACGGCACCTGAAAAAGTCTTTACACCTGTGATTTTTCCCTCTTCAACTATTATATCGGCTACTTCCGCCTGTCTTATGGTAAGATGATCTGTATTTTCCAGGGTTCTTCTCATTTCCCTGGTATAATCCTGTTTGTCCGCCTGGGCTCTGAGAGAATGTACAGCAGGTCCCTTTGAGGTGTTGAGCATTCTGGACTGAATGAAGGTTTTATCTATATTCTTTCCCATCTCACCGCCTAATGCATCGAGTTCCCTTACCAGGTGACCTTTGCTGGAACCTCCGATATTGGGATTGCATGGCATAAGAGCAATACTGTCTACACTTACGGTAAACATTATCGTATTAAGTCCCAGTCTTGCAGATGCCAGAGCAGCTTCACATCCGGCATGACCTGCACCTACGATAACCACATCATAATATTCTTCAACAACTTTATTCATGTATATCTCCGCTTATTTTCCCATACAGAATTTTGCAAATATTTCATCTGCCAGATCATCTTCTATGGATTCTCCTATTACAACACCCAGGTAAGTGTATGCATCCATCAGGTCTATGGTATAAAAATCTTCAGGCATTCCGGCCTCTATGCTGTCTGAAGCCCTTTTCAGGCTTTCAGCTGCTCCGGCAATAGCTTCCTTATGCCGCATGTTGGTGATATATACCTGATCGTTAAAATTGATCTCTTTGTTATAGAACATATGGCTCACTGTTTCCCTGAAGCTGTCTATTCCGGATTCGTTTTTTGCTGAGATTCTCATCACCGGAATATCACAGTATTCCGGATGTCCCAGCTGCACAAACCTGTTCTTCAGATATTCCTCATCAATTATCTGATCCAGATCCTGTTTATTAAGAAGAATGATAACCTTCTTTCCGGCAATAATCCCGGCAATTTCCTCATCCTCCAGACTGAACGGAGCAGAGGAATCTATCATCCATACTATCAGGTCAGCATCTCCGGCATATTCACGGGCCTTGTCAACACCTATTTTTTCTATGATATTATCTGTATCTCTTATGCCTGCTGTATCTATAATATTAAGAGTAACATCCCCTATGCGCACGGTTTCCTCAAGAGTATCTCTGGTAGTTCCCGCAATATCTGTAACTATAGCACGGTCTGTTCCTACCAGAACATTCATAAATGAGGACTTTCCTACATTAGGACGTCCTAATATTACTGTTTTTATACCTTCTTTTATGATTCTTCCGTCATCTGCTGTTTTAAGAAGATCATTTATGCAGCAGCTGCATTTCCGGATTACCGGAAGCAGCACACTGCCGTAATCATCCATATCAATATGTTCCGGATCATCAAGTGCCGCTTCTATATATGCTATCTGTTCCAGCAGGACGGCTCTTTGTTCTCTGATTTTTTCAGATACAGAACCTCTGAGCTGGGTGACTGCACTTTTAAGTGCATAGTCATTTTCTGCATTTATTACATCAATTACTGCTTCAGCCTGGGAAAGATCTATTCTTCCGTTGATAAAGGCCCTTCTGGTAAATTCACCCGGTTCAGCACACCTTGCGCCTGATTTCAATACAAGCTCAAGAATCCTGTTCATAACAAAAATACCGCCGTGGCAGTCTATTTCAACAGTATCCTCCCTTGTATAGGTATGAGGTCCCTTCAATATCAGTATCAGCACTTCATCAACAGGATTATCACCATCCATTATGTGGCCATAATGAACAGTATGGCTCTTCACATCTGCAATATCCTTTGCAGAGTTTCCGGGCCTGAATATCTTCCTGATGATGTCAAAAGAATCATCGCCGCTTATCCTGATAATACCTATACCGGAATTATTCATGGCTGTTGATATTGCAGCAATAGTCTCAGTTCTGTTAAACATGATTTATTATTCTGTCCCTCTTTTATCATTTTATATCCAGGAATACGGGCATATTCCCGAACTGATATTCAATAAATAATCATCAAGGGACTGCAGATATCAAACTGCAGTCCCTTTTATATCAGCCTTTTTTATAATAAATTACGACTCTTCTGTTAGGTTCTTCACCCTCACTCTTTGTAGTAACAAATTTGTCCGACTGAAGATAAGAATGTATAACTCTTCTTTCATATGGATTCATTGGCTCCAGAGCCGCTTTCTTTCTGGTCTTCTTAACCTTGCCGGCCATATTCTTTGCCAGATTCTCAAGAGTTTTCTGTCTGCGCTCACGATAGTTGTTCGTATCCAGCTTCACTCTGTAATAGGATTCCTGCCTGTTATTAATGATAATGCTTATGAGATACTGAACTGCGTCAAGAGTCTGTCCCTTTTTGCCGATAAGCTCACCGGTATTTTCACCGGTAACATCAACATTTATAACCCTTTCTGCCTCATCGATCTGCATACTTATTTCAGCTTCTACACCCAGCTTTGCAAATATCTCATTAAGTACGGTGTTAACTGCTTCATTTTTATATTCTTTCATTACCGAAGCGGAGGTTTCCTTAACAGTTGCTGCAGGAACATTCTGTTCATCATGATTCTTTGGTACAGCAGGATTGTGATTACTGTTTTTAGGCCTGCTGTTCTGTTTTGGCCTTGGTTACAGTTCGCTGGTTCTTATGATTTTTGGAAACTGCAGCTTTATGCTTAGTTCTGCTACCCTGCTTATTTCGGGTATTGCATTCATAATCGCCCAAGGCGCACTACGCAAGGTGAAGTAATAAACACTATGCGCACACGAGTAAAATTATCCTTCGTCAGGGGAGGTAGTAAATGTAAATAGTATGCAAGTCCTATGAAGTTGCATACAAGGTTGAGTAATTCTGTAGCTTTATCATATAGTTTTATTATCAGGATTGATAGTACTAGCAGGCTTTTTTAACTATAACTGCTAGCATAGCCTCTTATTAGTTATTTCCTAGGATTCTTTTCACCTACTCTTAGTAGCTCTCTTCTCTGCGGAAGCAGGACGCCCATGTTTAGCCACCTCCCAAAATACTTCATCTATGCCTAAAATCTTGAGAATCGTAAGCAAGGTATACAAAATACAGGCCTTGCTAACGCAAAACTACTTTCCAGACCTAGAAAAATATAAATTCTCATAATATAAATCTCCTATTTCTAAGATATTTTATAATTAGTTAAGTATTCCAAGAGCCCTAAACGCAGAAACTTTTTTCTTAGCGTAATTTCTCTCAATCTTGTCATATCTGACCAAGCTATCTGAGCGATGGCCTGCGTTTTATCACTGAAATTCTCAATACTATAAAATTGATATGCTGAACAGTCAAAAACGGACATACTATTTTATACAACGCCTATCTGAATGTTGAATTAACAACCTACTGCTTCTTTTGCGAATGCAAATTATTGCTTGTCATATTCTAAAGTCAAAATATAATCTTCTAGTTATAAATCATGCTTCAATGTGAGCACATTATTCTGATTCCTTATGCTACTTTTAAATTTGCATAACCTAATATTATTTGTTTTTATGAAGATTTATTTGTTTAAATCTGCTTTAGCAAATCCATCTCTCCAAAATATGTGTGGATAGTCCGATACAGCATAAGCGTAATCTTAGGATGAGTAAATACACTTTCACCGAGCGACAAATTTTGTTAGGAATTTTTGTGTCTTGAGATCCTGCAAGTAGTCCTGCGCAAATTGCTTAAGTTTTGCCATCGAATTGGCGCTGGTGTTTTCAGGATTTGCGTTCCGCCAGTATTATTCGCCCGTGTAAACGCCAAAAAAAGTTCGCTCGTAACGATGTCGTCCTTGGCTAATGAGTGACGCTCTGAAAATCTCGACAGATAATACTCCGGGCTTGCTGCACAAGTATCATTATACTGCCTCATTGTAGGCACGTTCACATTGCGCGTTTGATTTGCCCGACGCCGTAAATCGCCAACAAATAAGGCCTCGTCTTAAAAGTCGCAATTTCTAGTGTAAGAAACACCTGAGGACCCTTAAATGCAAAGTCAAAATACGGCAGCTCTTCAACGTACGCGAGCGTATACTTTTCCGAAATGCATCGACGATGTTGCTATCGCAGGGTGATCTAAAACTCAAGGGCTGCTTTCCTTGCTAATGCCTTGTCAAGTATTCCTCATGTAGTTTCATTATCTGTTTATTTCACATTCCTAGATAAGCTATAAAATAAAATTTTTATAGAATCCTTATGGAAGCTCACAGGACTTTCACACATTTCTTGCAGATTTTTCATCTCAATTTTTTTTATTGCACAAATCTTACAATTTCCTATTGATGCAATTTCTAAAAGCCAAAATTTGAAGTCTTAGCTTGCAAAATACAACTTTAGTTTACAATTTCAGGGTATTTAGGGTTATGTTGTAATATTGGAGCGGGTGACGGGACTCGAACCCGCGAATACAAGCTTGGGAAGCTTGTGCCTTGCCACTTGGCGACACCCGCACATCTGGCTTTTAGTGAGTTTGCAATAGACTTTCGAGACAAAAGGCAAACGCAAGCATAAAAATAATCAGGTCTACAAATGTAGATGCATTTTACATTATTTATGCGGGCGTACCTTAAATTTTGCTAAAATTGAAAACCTGCTTGAGCCCCCTTAGCTCAGTGGATAGAGCGTCGGTTTCCTAAACCGTGCGTCGGAGGTTCGAT
>JABUTA010000080.1:3705-11510 GCA_021443845.1 Parasporobacterium sp. | reverse complement strand
CAGGCTTTTCGCAGGTGATGATGATCCCTGCATCATAAACCGTTCGGCCTTCGTGAAGACCGTACATCTGTTTTCGGATAACGGATATACTAATGTTGCCTACATCACATATCCGGGACAGCGTCATGCTCTCCTGAATGATACCAAGGCAGCCAACGTATTAAATGACATGCTGAACGAAATGGACAGCATATGCCTGGAAAAAGGTGCTGTCAATCCCGCCAGAAAGTCCACACACATAGTTCTTGATGACTTTATTGATCCTGAGGTCAATAAACCCCTTGTCAAAGAAGAAAAACTCAATCTGGAGGATTTTATCAACCGGCATACATCAGAAGCCGATAAGGCTGCAGACAGAGGTTCCCGGGTGGAGATGATAGACTATAAAGATATCCGGGATGTTGAATTCGATCCTGAGGAGTTCATTTCGCCCCTCACCGGCCCGGCCCTTAAGGCTGATCTGGAGGTATCAGAACCGGAATCAGACACTGATACAGATATCAGTTCCGAACCGAAGCCAGAAACTGAAACAGATACGGAGACTGCAGCCGGAAATAATGATCCGGAACATTCCTCTGATAATGATAAAGATGTTCCCGGCAAGATCAGTAAAATCACCGATCCGGACCTTGCTGAAGTCATTGAAAAAGAAGCTGCACGCGGCATTGATCCGGCCATATCCCATCAGATACCTTCTCATACCAGAACTCTGGAATTCTTCTCCGGATTCAGTATCGATCCTGACAATATGGAAGGAATGTAAAATCTTTCAGGTATACCTTAATTACGATCAGATGCTGAGCATCCCCGTTCATATTTTCTCAACTAAAAAAGCACACCCGCTGAGGATGTGCTTTTATATTTTATTTTCTGATGTGTGATTATTCAGTAACCTGTGTGTACTGGATAGATGCAACCTTGTCATTTTCCATGATGATGGTAAGAGTTGCCGTACCGTCTGTCATGATATAAGCATTGATGCCGTCATATGAATCAGCACCGTATTTTTCTTCAACTTTTTCCTTGGAATCGCCGATGCAGATGCCGTCAGTTGTACTTACTGTATCATCCATAAGTACTGCGGAATTGATTCTGTCCTTATCGCCGTCAGGATATGTTGTTAATATGATGCTGTTGTAAACATAGTTCTTGTCAAGGCCGTCAAAGGCACAACTCTTTTCCTCTGTGTAGCTCTTTGGCTCTCCCAGGGCTGCCAGTATGGGGGCTGCATCATCCTTCATATTGATAACTGCGCCCTTGTAAGATACTGAGAACTTTCCTGCAGGAGCTGCCTGAGCTTCAGCTGCTGTGGTTTCAGCCTGTGCTGCTGTGGTCTCTGCTGCCGTAGTTTCTGTTTTTTTATCAGAGGATCCTGAATTACCGCATGCTGTAAGTGCTGCCGCTGCGAGAACCAGTGCAAGTATAAGACATACTGTTTTCTTCATGTTATAATTTCTCCTTTAATTAAACTTTTAAAAGCCTGAATTATTTTACACTACTCATGTTCTCTTTTTCAAGTGTTTCTTTTCTGTTCGCATAAGTTTCACATTTCTCTTTCCACAGTGCCGAAAGCTCCGGATCATTCCTGTGATCTTCAAGTCTCAGATCATCTGAAAGTATTTTTCCGAAATAAGCAGAAAGCTTTTCCGCTCCGTAGACATTCAGATGCAGGCCCTGATCATAGGTATCCGTATTCCAGTCTATGCCTATTTCATCAATCTTATCAAGGAAGTTAATATATCTCAGACCATGCTCTGCGGCATAATCTTCCATCTGCTGATCCCACTGGTCATACCATATGGGTGACAGTGAAGGAGCTTTTATGAGTACCAGCTCCGTACCATGATCCGCACACAGCTCCACCATCTTATCCAGGTAGTAATAAGCATTTTCACCGAATTTATAATCTGCAAGAGGTATGACCGGGTAATCATCTCCTACGGGATTTACTCCTACCTGCATAAGGTATCCGTTATCCGTAACCGTATCCCGGCTGAAAAGATATTTAAAGTCCTCTGCGGATATTTCTGACCATCTGTCATGATATCTCAGGATAGGGAAAACATATGACCATATGCCGTCTTTTTCTTTTTCCTCTTCGGTCATTGATGCATAAATGGAATTGATCTTGGGAAGTGACCATTTCATACCATCCAGGGTCATTCTGTTATATGCCTCTCTCTGACTGGAAGATCCTGTATCGGAAGGCTGGTTGTACTTCATTTCCAGTACATTAAATACAATAACCTTCGGTGCTTCATATTTGAAAGTCTCTTCCATGAGATAATATGACTGCCATATCAACTGCTGGGAAGAGCCTCTGATAATGGAAGTGATGCCGTAATCCTCCCATAATGTGATGGGAGAAAAATTCTCATACACTTCACAGTCGCTGATAAATATCACATCATTATTGCCTGCGTTGGGGTAATATTCCTGTATCATGGCTCCTTCTTTTATATCGGTCATGAATTTCGGCATCAGAAGCCCCTGAAGCAGCAGCAGAATACCTGCACACACAATAACAGTCACTGCGATCACTGTTATCAGTTTTCTTTTTTCGGTTTTTCTTTTTGGTTTAATTCTCATAATATGTATTTTATACCTGAACCTGCCGGTTTACCGACTGTTCCATGACATATATTACATATGCCTGAAACCCGTACCCGGCGTAAACAGAATGTCAGAACTGGTTGTAGATAAAACTGCTTGCGTCATAGCCTATTCCATAGCTTCCGAACAGTATGACTGCCACCAGCAGAAGGAAGAACAGTGTATACCTTACAGGTCTCGGAATCCTCTGAAGCTTTACCCGGACACTTACTTCGTCCCTGCTGAAAAAGCTTACAAGGAACATTATCACTATACCCGCAATAAGTATGATGTAATCCGCTGCTGAAAGCCCTAGCTCCATAAGGGTTCCGTCCCATAATACATGCCAGTTGAAATTCCATACCAGGCTGAACAGTCTTCTGAAATAATCACCCACATCATTAAAAAGGTCAGTGGCCCTGATAAGATTCATCAGCACAAACATCCTTATGATCTGGAATACATTGTATGCTCTGGTGTTGGACCAGGCATATTTTGCATGGAATTTTTCGTAACAGGGTGCCAGCTCTTCCGAGATAACTATAATAACACAGTTAAGCAGACCCCATACTATAAAATGGAGATTGAAGCCGTGCCACACACCGGTACCCAGCCAGGTCAGCAGAGAGCCTATATATACAGGAAGCCTCATGCCGAATTTACCGAATTTTGCCCTGGATTTAAGTGCCAGCTTCAGCATAGGTCCGGATACTGTAATGGGATAGAATATGTAGCTCTTCATCCATTCATTGAGGGAAATATGCCATCTGCGCCAGTATTCCGCTATGTTCTTTGAAAAGAACGGACGGATGAAGTTCTCCGGCATTTTGATTCCCAGAGTCTCTCCCACACCTATGGCAATATCAATACCACCGGTAAAGTCACCGTATATCTGAACGGCATAAAATGCAGTAAGCAGGAAAAATGACATTCCCGTATATTCGGTTCCCTTAAGGGTGCCTATGGCCACTGCTATCCTGTCAGCAATAACAAGCTTCTTGAAGAAGCCCCACAGGATTCTCTGAAGACCGAAGGCAACAGTTTTTCTGTCAAAATAATGGGGTGTGAACAGCTGGTCTTTAAGCTGCTCCCATTTACTGATGGGACCCTGAACCAGCTGAGGAAAAAATGACACAAAAAGTGCCACCTTGAAAGGATTTCTCTCGGCCTCGGCCTTTCCCCTGTATACATCGATAACGTATCCCATTGACTGGAACATGTAGAAGGAAATACCGAGAGGAAGCCCTACGGAAAGAAACGAAATAACAGGTGCAGATGAACTGCGCAGGGGATCCACCAGGCATGCTTTGCAGAAGAACAGGATCCCGAAATTGGCAATTATGGTGGCCAGGAACCATATTCTGTCCCTGACCTTCATGGAGTGCTTGTAGGCCTTCTTCTCCTCCTTGGTCATATCTGCCTTATGCTCTTTAAGATAGGCGGACTGTTTTTTGTGATTATTGTCCATATATACAGCAACAAGATATGTAGTCACTGTGGTAAACAGAATAAAAGCCAGATATTTCAATCCTCCGAAAAGGTAAAAGGCATAGCTGGCAGCAAGAAGCACTATCCACTGGATTTTTTTAGGTAATGCATAATACAGGATAACCAGGATCCCGAAAAATACTAAAAAACCGATCGATGTAAAAGACATTTTTCACCCGTTTAAATGCACACAATACAGCATGAGGCAATATCCTCATGCTGTATCATATTTTTCATAATGTTATATTATTGTAACTGTTACTCCTCGTCAAGTCTCTGGATAAGCTCCCAGATAGCTTCTGCAGAATTGAAGTTCTCAGGAATAAGTTCTTCTGCAGGTATTGCAACGTCAAATTCTGCGTTGATCTCAGCTACAAGTGTAACTATGTCAAATGAATCAAATATCTTCGCATCGATAAGATCATCAGCAATCTCAAAATCAACTTCAGGATGTAAGCCTTCAAGAATTTCCAGTAATTTTTCCATTTATTTTCCCTCAAAATAATTATTTTTCAATGTTACTCTGTCTATTTTGCCGTTAGGTGTATAGGGCATGTTCTCCAGCTGTATTATCACATTAGGGAACATATATCTTGGCAGCTTTTCTTTAGTGAATGCTGCTACCTCTGCTCTTGTGGCATCACCGGTATAATATAGCACAATTTTCTTTTTTACATCGTCAAATATACAACAGTTTGTCTTGATGCCTTTATGCATATTTACTACAACTTCTATCTCACCCAGTTCGATACGATGTCCCATGTGTTTGATCTGGTAGTCTTTTCTCGAAACATAGCACAGCTCTCCCCGGTCATTGTATCTGCCCAGATCCCCTGTTTTGTAAATGGTTTCCGGATACATGCTGTTAAGAGGGTTCTGAATAAAACTCTCCCTGGTCTTTTCAGGATTGTTATAATATCCGAGAGTCAGACAGGTTCCCTTTACGCATATCTCCCCTGTTTCTCCGTAAGGAGTGGCTGTATTGTCGTCATTAAGCAGTATGATGGATGTATTATGGAAGGGCCTTCCTACAGGCAGGGTCTCATCGAGACCGAACTCTCTGTCCACTTTGTAATAGCAGCATACCCCTGTGGTTTCAGTGGGACCGTAAAGATTGACATAAAGAGCATCAGGAAGCACTGCCTTCCACATATTGAGCTGCTTGATGGGGAATACTTCACCGACAAATATTACTCTCTTCACATATTCGGGTACGATCTTTTCGAAGGTCCTGAATGAGGAAATCATTGTAAGAGCCGATGCTGCCCAGCACAGGGTATTGATCTTATGCTCATTAAGGAACTCCACAAGCTTTATGGGGAACATGAACAGTGACTTGGGTATTATGTGGGTGGTGGCACCGAATTTCATTGTAGGAATGATCTCCTTCAGAGCTGCATCGAAATAAAACGGAGCCTGATTGCCGTATACTGTATCACCGTCAAATCCCAGAACCTGAGAAAGATTTTCAATATAATCTATAACCGATCTGTGACATGCAAGAACACCCTTCGGAACTCCTGTAGAACCTGATGTAAATACTGCATATATGGGATCCGTATCAGTCTGTCTGTCCCTTACCGAAGCCAGTGCTGCTTCATCCGCCTCCGAAAAAGCAATATCGTTGTACAGGTACACGTCCCCGCCGTATCCGTATTCTTTGATAAGCTCTGACGTGGCGTCATCACATATAACAGCTTCCGCGTTAATGGTTCCTATGATGAGTTCTATTCTGTGTCTGGGCATTTCCTCATCCAGGGCAACATAAAAGCACCCTGCATAAATAACTCCCAGAAACGCAGAAACAGCCCGTGGTGTCTTCTTCATGAAAACAACTACGGGTTTTCCGTAAAAGCCTTTATCTGCCAGAAATGAGCCCACAGAACGGCTTTCATTGTACAGCTGGGTGAATGTGAGTGAATGCTCCTCACAGGAAAATGCTGTCTTTTCCGGTATTTTTCTGACTGTATCTTCTAAATATTCAAGAATATTCGTAATCTGCATTATGTTTTCTCCCTATCCTCCGGTTACTCCGTGATCAGTTCTTCGTATTCTGCTTTCAGGGTTGATCCGCAGGACACCAGAGATTTCTGTGCCAGTACTTCCATGGCATCTATAAAACCGGCCCCGATATTGTAATCTCTTTTTACAAGAGACAATTCCGTACATCCCAGGATAATGGCCTGGGCTCCCTTCGCCTTCAGCTCATCACCGACTTTGTTGAACCGTTTCATTTCGGCGGGTCTGTTGGCTTTTACATTTTCATAAATGATATGCATGACATCCTTCTGGCGTTCCGGTGAGGGGCTTATCATTTCCATGCCGTTGGCCTCAAGCTCCTTTTTGAACAGTCCCTGACGCATGGTGCCGTCGGTGGCCATAACTCCCACCCTTTTTATGCCCCGCTCTTTCAGATATCCTACCGTTGCCCTGATAATATTTACAAAGGGCTTATGAAGGGAATTTTCCAGTTCTTCCTGAAAGTAGTGGGCAGTGCAGCACGGCATAGCAAGAAATTCCACACCCTGAAGCTCCAGTTTATGTGCTATATCAAGTATTACCGGCAGAGGACTGTCCTTGCTGTGGTCCAGGATATAGGATGTCCTGTCAGGTATGGACGGAATATTGTAGATTATCATATCAAGATGATCCTGGTCTGTATCAGCTTCAGTCATCTTGATGACCAGTTCCATAAAATATGATGTGGCTATAGGCCCCATTCCGCCGATTACACCCAGTACCTTTTTTCCGTTTACCATTTATATTACTCCGTTATTACCAGTCATAGATTTCATACACACCCCAGAGATCATCCGGTACAGGCATACTGTAATAAGGTGTTGCAGGATAATCTGCTGTTTCGAATATATGAGTTCCCCGGTGCTGTGCTGATATTTCATTGATCCTGGCATCTGAGATCATGCACATTCTCGGCTTATAATCCCAGTAGATCCAGTTTGTGGCATCCACATGATACCAGTTTTCCCCGTCAAATGTGACCAGGTTCCAGAAATGCCTGTTTCCGTAACGTTCATCTGCCTCAACCGGGAGGTTCTGTACTCCCAGACGATCCAGAAGAAGTCTCATGGCAGCATAGCTGCCGTAGCAGTCTCCTGATTTGTTCTTAAGGATCTTGTAGCCTTCACGTATATAATTCCTGGTATAATCTGTGAGCACATAATCAATATTTCTGACATATTCATAGCATGCCCACACTTTATGATAAATATCCATATCGGGTGTGGTCACCTGTTCTATAATGGCATCACAAAGTTCATTTGCCTTCATGAGATAATACTCATCTGTATCCGGCTCGATAACATGAAAATTAACTGTTTTTGAAGTGGTATTGCCAACATTATCCGTGGCTTTGTATGTAAGCTCGTAGGTTCCTACCGTTGAAATATCCACATTGCTGTTGTCGACTTCAAGAGTCGGCTCAGAGTCCATATCATCCACAACAGTTACAAGACTCTTGTATGATACAGGCTCATTCCAGTATACATAGATATCATCATCAGCATATATCTCAGGGCCTGTATGGTCATGTGCCACCTGAAGGTTCACCAGACGTTCGGTATAGTTTCCCGCTTCATCTGTGAATCTGATGACTATCTGCTGGCTGCCGTCGGTATTGTAATCGGGAGCATTGACATACTCCATGCTGACATTGGAAATATCTGAAATACCATCCACAAAATCTTCAATTTCAAATGGTGTTATTA
>JABUTA010000080.1:0-3520 GCA_021443845.1 Parasporobacterium sp. | reverse complement strand
ATCATCAAAAAATTCTTTATGACTTTTTATTATCTGTAACCTCATGAATATTCATGGCTGATTACGTGTCTCCTTAATAATGTTAGATCATAAATCCCCGGGATAACCCGGATCAAAATAGCCAGGGTCCGGAGCCGGCGGTTCAACATATCCCGGGTCCGGAGCCGGCGGCTCAACATAGCCCGGATCGACACCAGGATCGACGTAGCCCGGATCAGGAGCTATGGGATCAGTTTCCTGGATATCCGTTTCTGTATCATAATAATACGGATCGTAATAATAATCGTAATAGTACGGATCATAATAATACGGGTCATAATAATAACCCCATCCGTCTCTGTTCCAGATATCACTGTCCTGGTCATATACAGGATTGAAATCTATAATGCCGTTCAGATAGATGACTGATCTGTCCGCATCTGTCCAGAAATCCTCAACAGGTGTCGCAGGATAGTTTGTTTTATCCCAGGCATGGATAAGTCTCCCGTCATTGGTCATATGCCGTCTGGTAAATGCTTCCAGATAACTGTCACTTACAAGGCAGACTATTCCGTCCTCCCCCCAGCTCCAGCAGCAGGCATCAAAATGCCACCAGGTATTTCCCCTATCAATACTTACCATTGCCCAGTAATGGACATAATTGTTGTTATTTCTTACTTCCAGCACATCATATCCAAGACGTGAAAGAAGAAGTCTGGCAGCCGAATAATAGCAGAAGCAGTCACCCTGTCTGTTTCTCAGCATCCAGTATGCGTTCTGCATCCAGTCTTCAGAGTAAATCTGATCCACATATCCTATGCAGTGAAGATATTCATATACCTTGAGACATTTCTCAGGATCAGTCATATCCTCTGTGATAATAGCATCCAGTACTTTATCGGCCGCAGCATAAATATCCTCATCACTTATGATGTCCTGTCCCGCAAGCACAGTTAGGATAGTGGTTTCTCTGGTCTCATTCAGATCCTTGTCTCTGGCAACGTATGTTACCGTGTAAGTGCCGGGAGTTGTAAGGTCCACCCCGTCATTTTCAATGGTCAGGGTAGGCTCGCTGTCATTATCATCCTCTACAAAAACTCCTGATTTATATGCGACCGGATGCCCCTGATAAGTAACAAGAGGCATTATTCCGTATATAACCGGGGCATTTGACTCCCCGGGTGTATAAGATGTTTCTTCAGGTGCTGTTTCTGTTTCTGTTTCTGTCACCGGAGCTGCGGAAACCTGGATCATCAGGCTGTCCTCTTCTCTCGGTCTCACTGCCACAAGGCCCAGTATTATCATTACCAGTGCCGCCACCACAAGAATAATTACAGCTGCCGTGACTCCCCTGTTCCCGTTTTTTCTTTTTCTGGTATACGCAGGATCATCATAATAGTCATATGAATCACGATAAGGTTCACGTTTTACATATCTTCCGTTTCTGTCTTCATACATCCGGGAAATTTTTCTGGCTGTTTTCTTTGAATACAGTCTGGCAGTACGGCTTCCCGTGGTTCTTTTATAATTAGGTTTCTTTCCGGTTCCTGTTCGCATTATTATCTCCGCAAGAATTATACCTGCACTTATAAAAGTGAAGTATAATCTGTTGTCCTGTCACTACAAATTGTTATTCTATCCTATTTGTCCGATTAGTGCAATCATTAAATAACTTTGTGTATTATTTATGAAAAATCAATCGTTTTTTTGTGAAAAGAACTCCTTATTATTTACTATGCAGTGATTTTAAGTGAAATAATCCTTATCTGAACAGTTTTTGTACCGCGGAATTCATTTATTTCAGGGTAGAAAAGAACTGCCGCCTCGGACGCATTTATGATGCTTTCATATTGACCGGCTACTGCCTTCTCGTCGCCGAACATTACTCCTTCGATCAGTGTGCCGTCAGAGTCCGCAAGCTGCATTTTCATGACATTATTGTTTTTGCCCAGAATATATGCGGATACTATTCTGATGTTTTTATTGGCAAACACAGGCTTCTCGTTATTCATGCCGAAGGGCTCCAGAATGTTCAGTTCATTTATGAAATCTTCAGTGACATATCTGAAGGGAAGCTGCATGTCTGCCCTGATATATTTTACAAGTTCCTCATCAGAGATACTGCATGAGCTGTTCAGCACTTCTGAAAAATGTCTCACAGCATCTTCGGGGGTTGTGCCCTGTACAAGAGAGAATCCGCAGGCTTTGGCATGCCCTCCGTATTTTTCGAACAAACCTTCATGTTCACGCAGTGCTTCTATCATGTTATATGTGTCTGTAGATCTGCCGGACCCCTTCAGTCCTTCTGTTCCTGATGTAACAACTATGGCAGGTCTGTTGAATTCGTCCTTTATCCTCCCGGCAATTATTCCGGCAACACTTTCATGGGCTTTCGGAAGATACTGCACTATGATTTTTTCAAGGGTATTATTTTCTGATTTTCCCCTCAGCTCTTCCAGGGCTGCATTTGTCTGACCGGCTGTAAGGGACTTTCTGATATCATTAAGATCCGAAAGTTCCTGTGCCAGCCTTAGTGCGGTCTCAGAATTATCTGCACTCAGAAGGTCAAAAGCTATTGCTGCATTTTTCAGTCTTCCTGCAGAATTAATGCAGGGACCCAGAATAAAGCCCACATGCCACGCACTGAGGCTGTCCCCGGCTATTCCCTTTATATTAAGAAGTGCATTTATTCCTGCATTGCCGGTTTTCCTAAGTCTCTTCAGCCCTTCGTGTGCGAATATTCTGTTTTCATCTGTAAGAGGAACAATATCAGCTATTGTAGCCATGCCTGCAAACTGCATCAGCATGTCAAGGCACTCTGAATTATCTGTTTTAAGCTTGGTATTCAAAGCCTGAGCAAACTTGAAGGCAACAGCCCCGCCACAGATTTCCTTGAAGGGATACGGGCATCCCGGCTGTTTGGCATCTATTATGACATCTGCATCCGGAAGTACCTCAGGAGGTTCATGATGATCTGTCACTATAACCCCGATTCCTGCTTCTCTGGCTGCTGCCGCAGCTGCATTTGCGGAAATACCGTTATCGCAGGTGATTATCAGTCTGACGCCGTCAAGAGCTGCACGGGTGACCATGTTCTCGTTCATCCCGTAGCCTTCAAGCATTCTGTCGGGAAGGCATACATCTGCCCTGCCCCCGGCCTGCTCTATAAATGTTTTCAGAATGTAGCTTGAGCATACTCCGTCAACGTCGTAATCTCCAATAATCCGTATCTTCTCTCCTTCTTCTATGGCTCTGAGGACCATATCCGTGCCCTCTTCCATACCCTTAAGAAGAAAAGGATCATACATATCTTTTATGTCAGGATGCAGATATTTATATATGTCCTCGTCTGAAATAATATCTCTGTTCCGTATTATCCTTGCCAGAAGAGGAGAAATGTTGAAGCGCTCCGATATGCCGGCGAAATCTGCTTTTTTACATTGTAAGATCCAATGTTCCATTATTTGTTCCTTTATTTTTACTCATTAATAAGTCCCACGGGATGCTCCGTGCTTCGCACTCCCGCATCCCTCAAAAGCTT
>JABUTA010000007.1:30314-47187 GCA_021443845.1 Parasporobacterium sp. | reverse complement strand
GGCGTGTCGTGGTTATAATAATCATCGCGGTAAATAAACATAACCACGTCCGCATCCTGCTCTATGGCTCCGGATTCACGTATATCCGCCAGCATGGGCCTGTGGTCCGCTCTTGATTCCACGGCTCTGTTGAGCTGCGAAAGGATGATGATGGGAACATTCAGTTCCCTGGCTACCTGCTTGATGCCTCTTGAAATCTCAGATACCTCCTGCTGCCTGTTCTCACCCTTAGAGCCGCTGCCGCTCATAAGCTGTATATAGTCTATTATGATAAGCTTGATGTCATGTTCAAGCTTGTACTTTCTGCATTTCGATCTGAACTCCGACAGTGAAATGCCCGGGGTATCATCTATGATCAGCTTTGAATTACCGATAGCCTCAGAACCTTCCATCAGGGCATCCCAGTCCCTGTCAGACAGTTCTCCGGTACGCAGTGTCATGGCATCTATCTGGGACTCCATGGCCAGCATACGGTTTACCAGCTGACCTGCAGACATTTCCAGGGAAAATATGGCCACCGCTTCATTTTTCTTTACGGTAACATAATCTGCAATAGTCAGTACAAATGCGGTTTTGCCCATGGATGGTCTGGCTGCTACAAGAATAAAATCCGAAGGCTGAAGTCCCGAAGTCCTCTGATCGAGATCCGCAAAGCCTGTGGAAAGACCCGTAATGTGTCCCTTCGTCCTGGAGGCTTCTTCAATCTTTTTAAGAACCTCCGTAACAACGTCCGCAATAGGCTTGTAATCCCCTGTGTTCCTGGTCTGTATGAGGTTGAATATCTTCTTTTCCGTACTGTCCAGTATCACATCCAGCTTTTCATTGTCTGCATAGCAGTCAGTTGAAATCTCTTCTGTGGCTCTGATTAGTCTTCTGAGAGTGGATTTTTCATATACGATCTCGCCGTAATTCATGGCATTTGCAGATGTGGGCACCGCCTGAAGGATTTCCTTCAGCAGTTCTTCACTCCTGGTTTCCTCAGGTACACCATTCTCTTTCAGCCTGTTCATAACTGTTACAGGATCCACAGCTTTATTTTCCCTGTAGAGCTCTTTCATGGCATCAAAAATCACGCCATGCTGTCTGGCGTAAAAATCATCACCGTTAAGAAGCTCCGTGAGGGGGCCTATGGTTCCGTTATCTATAAGCATGGAACCTATTACGGACTGCTCTGCCTGAATGTTATGAGGCATTATCCTTTTCAGTATGTCCTCGTCAGCCATCTGGTCACTCTCCTGCCTTATTATCCTTCAACAACATTGACCTTAAGTTCTGCGGTCACATCCTTGTGAAGCTTGATCTTAACATCATGGCTGCCAAGAGTTTTGATAGGGTCTGCCAGAACGATCTTCTTCTTGTCTATTTCAAGACCGGCCTGTTCCTTAACCGCTGCTGCTATTTCCTTGGATGCGATGGCTCCGAACAATCTGCCGCCTTCCCCTGCCTTGATCCTGATGACGATCTCAAGGCCTGCCAGCTGTGCTGCTGTATTCTGTGCATTCTCCAGGTTTTCCTTTGCAATCTTTGCTTCATTAGCTTTCTGAAGCTTAAGATTATTCATGTTGTCAGATGTGGCTTCAACACCTTTTTTCTTTGGTATGATGAAATTTCTGGCATATCCGTCAGATACCTCACAGATATCACCTTTCTTTCCAAGTGCCTTTACATCTTCCAGTAATATTACTTTCATTCTATACCTCTTTTCTGTGGACCTTCTGTCCCTGCTAAGCTATGTCATTTTCAGCCAGCATCTTGCGCAGTGTAAGCACAAGAGCTTTTTTTGCTTCTTCAACCGGTGTATCTTCCATCTGGCAGCCGGCAATGTTCAGATGTCCGCCGCCCCCCATTTTCTCCATAACCAGCTGAACGTTCGTATCTCCATGGGACCGGGCAGATATATATGTCCTGCCGTCTATGTTGGTCATTACAAAGCTTGCCTTCACACCCTGGATATCCAGCAGTTCGTTTGCCACCTGAGCCGCCACAACAGTAGGGCCGGCAACTCCTTCAGAAGGAGATACTGCCATAACAAATCCCGGTTCCACTTCCTCTGCGGTTCCCAGTGCAAGAGCCTTAACCTTGGCGGTGTCCAGGGACTCCCTGAACATGTTGTTTATCATGTTGATGTCTGCTCCGTTTTTCTTCAGATAAGCAGCAGCTTCAAATGTCTTTACACCGGTATTTTTTGTAAATGAATCCGTATCTATGACGATTCCTCCGTACAGAGCCTCTGCTTCAAGCTTCCTCAGTTTGATCTGGTCTGCAATATACGGAATCATGTCGGCAACCATTTCACTGGCAGAGCTGGCTGTAGGATCAATATATGAAAGCACCAGATTATCTATCCTGTCGCCGCTCTGAAGATGATGGTCTATCAGAACCACCGATCCTGAACGCTGGATGAGGTCGGGGATCTCAAAAATCTCAGGCTTATTAACATCCACGATAACCAGGGCTGTGCTTTCATCCACATAATCAAATGCATACTCCGGAGTAATGAATACACCTTCGCTGTATTCACTGTCCTCTCTGAACAGCTCCAATGCAGGTCTTATGGTGTTATTTTCCCTGTTAAGGATGATATATGAAGGTTTACCCAGGGCTTTTGCCGCCAGGTGTATACCTACGGCAGCTGCAAATGAATCCATGTCGCAGTTCTTGTGTCCCATGATCACCACCCTGTCCCTGGAGATCATTATATCCCTTAATGCTTTGGCTTTTACCCGGGCCTTCACACGGGTGTTCTTTTCAGCCTGTCTGGTCTTGCCGCCGTAATAATAAATTCTTGCGCCTTCTTTTACCACTACCTGGTCGCCGCCCCTGCCCAGTGCCAGCTCCAACCCGCTTTCTGCAGCCTGCTCAGCCGTCAGAAAATCCGGTCCGGTACCTATGCCTATGCTCAGGGTTACCGATCTGTCTTCGCCGATCTCCAGTGTACGTACCTGGTCCAGTATCTCAAACTTGGTCCTCTGCAGAGTTGCCAGATATTTTTTCTTGAATACCACAAAATAGCGGTCTCTTTCCAGCTTCCGGACTATACCCTCCACCTTGCTGAAATATTCTCCTATTATCTTGTCCAGCATGGCTATGTTGATATTCTGCTGGATATCCATGTTGCGGCTTATCAGCTCCTCAAAGTTGTCAACATATACAGAACCTACCGCCGGCTGTTCCTCTACCAGCTTTCTGGTAAGATTGATGGTTTCTGTCTCATCAAACATATAAATGATGCATAACGTCATGTCATGATGAGGCAGCAGCGCGACCTTGCTTTCTATGAGATCCTTGGTGACCTTAAGCCTTTTTATTACAAGCCGGTATTCCCTTCCTTCATAGGTTACGGAAATATTGCCGGTTTCTTCGGCAGGATTCAGATCCTCCAGGGTAACCGTCTCAAAAACATTGCTGATGTTCTCCCCGCTTCCTCTCTCTTCGTATATATTTCCGAAAATGCGGTTGTATGCAATTATCCTTCCGTCCGGATCGGTGATCACATAAGGAATCGGGAAATCGCTGATGAGTTCCCCCTCCAGTCCTCCGTACTGTCTGGCGAACCTGACAAGGCCCCTTTCAAAGTTTTTATTATTGATCATAAAGAAAATGGCCAGTCCCACCCCATATGCCAATAATATTGCGGTGGAAATAAGACCACCCGTTTCAGAGATGAAATACATGGCAGCTGTAAGCACCGCCAGAAGACATCCGAATGCCAGAGGAAATATAAAATATCCCCTGACCACAATACCCATTTTTATCTGGAGTTTATTTCGATCATTTTCCATAATCACAGACCGCTGTTCGCGAGTTTCTCCTTAAATTATACGCAAATGATTCAGTCAGCAGTTTCCTGCGGCTGAATTTGTGTATGATTATAGTAAATTTTCACATATTCTTCAACATTGATTAAAATCCGAAGGAACCGGGCGGCTGTCCGCCCACCCCAAAGCACAAAAAATCCCGGCAGTCACCTGCCGGGATCATAAGTCAGTATTCAGATCAATCTACTGAGTACGGCATCAGAGCGATATGTCTTGCTCTCTTGATAGCTGTTGTGACAGCTCTCTGATGCTTTGCACATGTGCCTGTGATTCTTCTCGGAAGAATCTTGCCTCTTTCAGAAACATATTTCTTAAGAGTAGCTACGTCCTTATAGCTGATAGCCTGTGCTTTTTCTCCACAGAAAATGCAAACTTTCTTTCTTCTGCGGATGTTTGGGCGTCTCTTCATTGGAGCGCCTTCTTTATCTGTCTTGTTAAATGCCATTTTACGACCTCCTGAATGTGTGGAAAAATCCACCAACTGCTAAGTGTTTAAATAAATGGCAAACCCTCGTCTGTTAATTCATCTGGGATCTGCATGAATCCCTCGTCTGCTGCCTCTCTCATCAGTGGAGCCTGAGGCTGTGAAGCCGGCTGGCTGTAGGACTGCTGTGCAGGACGCTGGGGCTGGAATGCCTGAGGCTGACCATTTGACGGCTGGCCTGAAGCTGTGCCTCTGCTTTCTGCAAATTCAGCATTCTCAACAACTACATCGGTGGTATAAACCTTGGAACCATCCTGTTTTGTATAGCTTCCTGTCTGAATACGACCCTCAACTACCATTTTGGTTCCCTGTACGGCATATCTTTCGAAAAATTCCGCTGTCTTACCGAATGCCACGCAGCTGATGAAATCAGCTGAATTCTCGCTGTCTTTCCTGAATCTTCTGTCTACTGCCAGCGTGAACCTGGCAACAGCCATGGAAGTATCATTCTGAGAATATCTGATCTCGGGATTTCTTGTTAAGCGGCCCATAAGTATTACTTTATTCATACTAACTCCTTTTTTGTACGAGTGTTCAGTGCCACTGCTGTCTGCTTATTACTCTTCGTCTTCGCGAACAACTAAATATCTGATAACACCGTCCATGATACGTAACTGCTTTTCCAGTTCGTTAGGACATTCAGCATTATCGCTCTCGAAGTGAATGAAATAATAGAAAGCTTCGTCCATCTTCTGGATTTCATAAGCTAACTTCTTCTTGCCCCAGTCTTCTACATCAGTTACGTTTCCGCCGAATTTAACAACTAATTCTTTAACTTTTTCGATAACTGCTGCACGGGCTTCATCTTCGAGCTTGACACTGGCAACAACTGCTATTTCATATTTGCTCATGTTCTCGCACCTCCTTATGGTCTCTGGCCCCCTTTTGATCTGATATGATATCCGGGAGCAAGGAATATTATCACGGAGTCTTATGTTAGCATACCCTTGTAAACTTTTCAACGGTATTTTCTGCATTTTTCAGCTGTTTTTCTGTAAATACTTCTCAGCCGGATTGAACTTTTCTTTATTTGTGATACATTCTTTTCTGTGCATCCGCCGCAGACCTGTATGAGTTCTGACCGGTGATGAATACTTACAGCTGATGAAGCAATAATGATCAGGGAGGCTTATCCGGCTTATGTCAGGTACAGCAGAACATAATTCAATAAATGACCTTACCCGGGGACCCATCTGGAAAAAGCTGGTCCTTTTCTTTCTCCCTATATGCGCCGGAAGAATTCTCCAGCAGCTGTACAACACCGTGGACGCTGTTATAGTAAGCCGCTTTGTGGGTACCGAGGCCCTGGCCGCAGTAGGGGGAAGCAACGCCATGCTGACGGATCTTGTAATAGGCTTTTTCACCATGTTTTCCGCAGGTGCGGCAGTGGTGATCGCCCAATACTGCGGTGCAAGGGAAGGCAGCAGGATAAAAGCGGCCGTCCGATCCTCCATATTATTCTGTGCAGCTGCAGGCATTGCCGTTTCCGTTATCATGCTGATTCTGGCGGAGCCCATACTGAAACTTCTTAATACTCCTGCAGAAACCATCGACGGAGCCCTTATCTATTACAGGATATTCTTCGGTTCATGCATTTTCAATCTGGTCTTCAATATGGGAGCATCCATTTTAAGAGCTGTGGGAGATTCCCGGAGACCCTTCATTTATCTGATCGTCAGCTGTGCTTCCAATATAGCTCTGGATCTTCTTTTTGTGGTTGTATTCAAATGGGGAGTTGCAGGGGCTGCCTGGGCTACAGTTATAGCACAGGCCATCAGCTGTGTTCTGGTCATCGTGAACCTGATTCGTTCCAAAGAGACCCATGCCCTTGATCTTTCTTCCTTTAAAATCGACTTTATGATACTGAAAAAGATGCTGGCTGTAGGTATTCCCACAGGACTCCAGTCTTCCATGTACAGCATTGCCAACCTTATCGTCCAGACCGGCATCAACTCTCTGGGAACGGTCACCGTTGCTGCCTGGTCTCTGTACGGCAAGCTGGACGGCTTCTACTGGTCGGCCACCAACTCCTTCGGGGCAGCCATTATGAATTTCGTGGCTCAGAATTACGGTGCAGGCAAATACGACCGTATCCATAAATGCATTAAAACAGGCTTTATCACCGTGCTTATAGGATGTCTGTGCATCAACGGCCTCATCCTGGGTATTGCCAAACCTGTATATACGATATTCACTACAGACACTGCAGTTCGGGAAACCTGCTGGTACCTGACATTAATATTTGCCCCCATGTATATTTTCTGGACTCCCATCGAAGCCCTCAACAGTACCCTGAGGGGCAGAGGTGACACCCTGAGACCCACCATCATCCTGGCTCTGGGTGTATGCGCCCTGAGAATCGTGTGGATCTACACAGCATTTCAGATATGGCATAATCTGCTGGTGCTTTCACTGTGCTTCCCTATTTCCTGGGCAGTTACAGCTGTTGTTCTGTTCATATATTATAAGAAGAGAAAGCATATCAACTTCCCGGAATCGCATTGTTGATATATATCTTTGTTATAAGATTGTCGTCGACGGTAATCTGTCCTGTGATATGATACAGCCCATCTTCCCTCAACTGATAATATGGGATTCCTGATGATCGGATATCTCCGTCTGTTTCCAGGAAAACATCATAATCATATATGGTTCCCTTTGCAAAAGGACTGATGGTTTCCTTTCCGAACTCTATATCTATTACTTTCACCGAAACACCGTGTTCGAGGTTCATATTATCCCAGCTATAAGGAATCCTGTCTTTCTTCATGTTTTCTGCAAACACCGATGTTACTATATCAGCCACCGGAGCATAATATTCCTTCCACAGTTCATCCACAGCATTATCATTCACTTCTGATAAAACACCACTTCCATCATCTGCCGGAATTGAGATATCTTCCAACGTCTTTTCTATTATTTCATTATATAACCTGCTTCTTTCATTCTTATCTGAAGTAAACAACCATGTCAGAAATTCTTTCCTTATGTCAACATTACTTTCTGGAGCAGAAGAACTAATTCCTGCTTCGCCTGTATTTTTATCTGCCGCAAACCCATAGCATACAATGATCAGCACCAGGGAAATCATCAATGAAATACAAATACATATTTTTTTCATTACTACCACTCTATCCTCCTCATTTATTTACTCTGATCGTTAATAATAGTAGTAATTGAACCTATATCCTGGCAGCGAGGTTCCATAGCAATAGGATCCGGATAGTGCATAAAAGAAGCATAGTCCACTCACATCATACGAGTAATACCAAGCTGAGCTTGCATATTTACCAATTGGCAAACCTGCAGCATTTCCCGGTTCGTTTTCAGTTGCTAATAAAGTATAACAATTTACACATTGCCAAAGACACCCATTTGAAAAATAGAACTCTTCTCTCGGATAAAAACATACGCATCCGCCTGCCGAATACATATCATGGTAAGGTAAATTCCCACACACAGTCTGATATTCAGGAACAGATATTCCTTCTATACCATCTATCTCTCCCGCAAATACATTTGTAACACATAACATAGACAAAATAACAGATATCAATAAAATCATTTTTTTCATCTTTTTGTACCTCCACTAAAAATTAACTTTGCCCAGATTCTTAACGTCTTCCTGTAATTTCTGCTGATACGTTATAGCAGACAAATCACATCCTCCTTCAATCAGGATGTTAGGATTATATCATGTTTTCTGCGCCGCCATCATCCCATTCTCCAGCTGTATATGTCTATTGCACCGCCCTGTTAATTCCAGGTTATGTGTCACCATGATGATGGTCCTGCCCTGGCGGTTCAGTTTTTCCAGTATAGCCATTACCTGCTCACCGTTGTGGGTATCAAGGGCACCTGTCGGCTCATCTGCCAGTATTATCTCTGCCCCGTTGACGATAGCCCTGGCAATGGCAGTCCTCTGCTTCTGCCCGCCGGAAAGCTCCCTTACCGGCTGATGGGATTTATCTTTTATACCCAGTTCCTGAAGGGTCTGCATGATCCTTTGTTTCCTGTTCAGCCGAAAATCATGGTGAACCATTGTTTCAGCCGGATGAGTCTGCGCTGCATTGCCCGCTTTCCTGTAGATCAGGGGAATCTCAACATTTTTGTAAACCGTATAATAATCTATGAGGGCATAATCCTGTACCACGAATCCGAATGTACTGTTCCGCAGCTTCGCCAGCTGATTCCGGGACATATTATGAACTTCATTTCCATTCAGGATATATTCCCCGACGTAATCCCTGTCCATGCATCCCAGAATATTCAGGAGGGTGCTCTTTCCGGAACCGGAGTTGCCCGTGATGCATACAAAATCTCCCTGATTTATTGCCAGGTCTATATCTGATAAAGCACGCAGCTGATTACCGCCTTTACCGTAAATGCGGCTGACTTTTTTTAATTCTATTATTTTATTCATTCCGACTCCTTCAATGTTTCCGTAATGTTCCCCCTCCTGATCTTAAGTACCGGGGCAGTCATTATGATTACGGTAACTGCCAGCACCATTATCAACGAGATCCATAACAGATCCACTGCATTGCATATAAGTGCCCCTGCAAAACCGGCAGCCAGAAGTATCAGTACCACAGGGCACACCAGCTCTGTGCATATCCTGTTATCCGTGGCTCCGCACATGATCTTTATCATGAATTCCCGCCTGCGGTACTCGATGAGGAACAGTGTCATGGATATCTGTCCCACCACGCTCAAAAGTACTATCAGCAGAGCAGCGGTCAGGTACAGCCTTGATGTATAAGTCAGATCCTCTTTTATGTACTCAAGCTGCTCCTCCATTCCCCTGAACACCAGATCACCTATTCCCAGTTCCCCTGCTCTCTTTACTATACCGTCAACTACGCTTTCCTCCGGATCCAGAAGGTGCAGTCCGTTTATGCCTGCTCCGCTCCATTCACGGATGATCACGTCTACCGGGATAATGCAGTAATTGTCCAGGGTATATGCCCTGCCTTCCCATGCGGGATTAAGGAAGAATGTGCCTGGCTTTAAAAAGCCCCTGATCATATATTTACCGTCCAGTACTTCCCCAACCTCGTGGTATTTCTCGAAGCTGCTGCCCAGGATCAGCGGTATCAGTGTATTCCCATCCTCAACAGCATTCCCTGTACTGTTTACGGGATCATCCTCCATATCATAATCAAAATCTTCCCCTGAAAACAATTCCCCGCTGCCTGCATCCCATTTGAACACTTCCTGGACCTTCTCACTAATATATACGGTATTAAAAAATGTCCTGTCGTTTTCAGACATATATGCATATCTTTCATCCAGCGAATCCGTTTCAAGGGATGACTGGGTGAATATGTAGAAGTCACCGTCTGTAGCTTCTTTGATATACTCATACAGTTCACCATAACGGTCATTCATATAAGGCATTCCGTGCAGGTATTTTACAGATGAAAGTTCATCCTTCACCACATCAAAATGATTCATGAATTCCGTATGCAGCAGTGTCCTTCCGCCTACCGTCAGCACCATTACCGTAACTGCTGCCATCTGAAGGAAGAACAGGGCATACCTGACAACTACCCAGTGCTTCATGGGTTTACGGTAAACCCGGATGCAGCTGAGGACAAGGCATACGACCCCTATGATCCCGCAGCATATGGTGCCTGCCAGCCATGTCGATTCAATGAAGGGACTCAGGAAAAAGTCCATTTTTATCATAATGAACCTGACTGCCATGGAAACAGCATATGCCAGAAGCAGTATGATCAGCTGGGACAGTGACAGCCATTTTAAGATATCCCTTCCTGAAGCTCCGCAGAGTTCACGTATCCTTCTCTCTTTTTTCCTGCTCTCTATCCAGTAATCAGATACATTCCATATATTTATCAGCAGTAAAACGATGAGAAAAGCAACAGCTGTGACCACGAATGAAGAATCACCTGTGGACACAGCTGCTCCATCGGCCATGCTCTGCCGGTATCCTGCTGCCTGTGCATTCTGCATCAGGTCCTGTCTGTACGCCAGCATGCCAATCCCCGCATATACTGCGGGGAATACAATGCAGTAAAAAAACAATATCAGTCCTGATTTTCTCAAATAGTCTCTCATGATTAATAGAAAGTCTCTTCCTCAATGGCTGCTGCCGCTCCGTGATAGCCTGACTCTTCAAAAGCCCATGCCCTGATACCGCACGTAAATGCATTACTGATTCCATAATAACCATACGAAGTCATTGCAAAAGCCGAAACCGCTGCTAATGCTGAAGCCAGAAACGCAATTGAAAAAGTTCTTATTTTTTTCTTCATTTCGACAATTCTCCTTTCCATAAATACATTATTTTGTACCACATGTGATAGTTCTAAGAGCTCTGTTAATGCTTATCACCGAACAGTCATTTTTTCAATTCCTATCCCCTGAACGGTTAAAAACAAGCGATGAGCGGTATTCTCCATAACCACTCACCCCCCCCATTTTTGACCACTCAGCCTAAAATAATTGTTCAATAAAAGTCTCTATTGTATAAAAGCATCAGAGGAAATAGCATGAAACGGTTTTCAGACAGACTAACAGAAAAGCTGATAAAGGAAGGCATCATTGCAGAAGAATTGGCAGATTTCTATTCATATGGTTTTGAAAGAATATGCATTCCAGCATTAATGTACCTGATAATCATTATCACAGCATTTATTACCAATACTCTTGTACCAAGCATCATATTTACGGTATCTTTTGTTTTACAAAGACAGTTTTGTGGAGGGTATCATTGCAGTTCAGCACAAAAATGTACTGTTGTATCACTGGTAATTTATTCTGTCATACCAATACTGACATTCGTTAACAGTAGAACATTAATGAATATATTGCCTGTTCTTTCAGTTCCTGCTGCAATTCTGATATTTCTAACTACACCTGCAGTTGATCCGAACAATCCACATTCAGACAGTGAACTCCGTCACTTCAAACTGCTTTCCAGGACTATAACTGTGATTGTATTAATCTTCGAAACTATACTGTTTGTAATGAAATCTTCAATCATTTGCCTGTCGCTATCCTATTCAATGATTGTCACCTCATTACTTTTAATTGTTTCATTTATGAAAGGAAGGAAAAATGAAGAAAACAGTGTTAAAGGTTCTTGCTAAAATTGCTGAACACAGTATCCGGGTATCAAATAATACAACATGCGTAGGCTGGACATATCAGCCAAAAGTGCCAAAGGGTCTGAAATGGTTTAAAAAATAACCCCTTGCACAGCCACAGAAATAACATTCATTTGATATTCTGTGGCTGCTTTTTTATAATATTGTAAACATTACTGTCACTTTTCGGAGACTTACTAAAATGATTTCAATAGCGATATGCGATGACAATATTGATTTTCTCAAAAATGAACTAAAGCAATGCCTTGAGCAGGCAAGTCAGAACACCAGACAGCCTGTATCTGTCAGGTATTACAGAGACGGCATCACTCTTCTCAATTGCTTTGAGCCAGATAATATTCCTGATATAGTCATACTTGACATAGAAATGCCGGAGATTAACGGCAAAGAACTTGCACGAAAACTAAGGGAAATAGACAGCTCTTTCTGTCTTGTTTTTATTTCATCATATCCGCAGGAAGTATTTGACACATTAAAATATCAAATAGATGCATTTATTGCCAAATCAGCTGATTCAACAAGCTACATACCTGAACTCACAAGGGTACTTCAGAAATGTGCTGATAAAATAGCCTCATATGAAATAATGGATATTTACCGCAATGGTGAACTTATTTCAGCAAAAATTCCAACTGACAATATACTCGGTTTTTATACCGTACAGCAGAAAATTTTTATGAAAACATTTACAAAAGAAGTTTTGTTAAAAGAAACTGTTTTCAAAAACATTATCAATAGATACAGCAAGTCCGGATTTATTGAATGTTCCAGAAATCATCTGCTTAATATAAGCAAAATCAAAGAGGTGCAGCAGGATCGAATTATCTTTGACAATAATGACAGTTTCCCTGTCAGCAGGCGCAAATCCAGACACGTGATGTCTGCATTCAATAATCATATTATGGAGGAAATCAGCAACTGATGGCAATCACACTACTGGAAATATCATTATGTCTGTTTGAAAACCTCTGCTCCTTTATATTTATTGACAGGCTTTTACGACATAAAAACAGGAATCATCTGTTCTTATTCATTACCGCTGTTATCGTAAAATCATTTCTGGATTATTCTGTTATCGGGGCATCTTTATTGATCAAAGTCCCTTCTTTTGTTATTTCCGGGATTATTTTGTGCTTGATACTGTATGATACACACATATACATACCGAGCATGTTTTTCCTCACGTTCAGCTACATATTCTGTATTATTGATCTGATAATCGGCAATTTTCTGACTATTTTTTCAGAAAATAATATCCTTTCCATCTTCTATGACAGTTTCATACAGCGAGTTGTTATATGTGTACTTGTGAAGATACTGGATGCCCTGACGTTATTCCTTATATACAAAATGCTGAATAAAATAGTCCCAAGTTTCAACAGGAAAATCTGGCTTATGTTTAACGCGGTTATGGGTGTATTCCTGCTGATTACCATACTGTTCATGACTGCATATCCGAACAGCCACCCTTCTAAACCAGCAGAGTACTTATATACAGTCCTGTTCCTTGTGTTCTTTATATTAAGTCTGTTGATCATTTACGTTCTCACATTTGTCGCAGCAACATTCAAAGAAAATGAAAAAATTCACATCCTGAGAAGTACCTATGCATCCATCGAAGAAAGTCTGATCTCTCAGACTGAAAATATACAGGTCATAAAAAAAATACGTCATGACATAAAGAACAATCTGCTGCTGATTGGTTCGCTGATTCAAAATGGTGATACTGAAGAAGCCTCAAGCATAATCAGACAGTCTGTTTCCCAGATAGAGTTTGCATCTGTAGGACTTTCCCAATCCACAGGGCGTGGAGTGGTTGATGCTGTGATTGCAAATAAGGCTGCACTTGCCAGAAGTAGACATATCAGTTTTTCATACAAGCTGGATTATATTCCCGCTATTGCAATTGACTCCATTGATATTTCCTCAGTAATAACAAACCTTCTGGATAATGCCCTTGAATCAGCAGAAAAAGAAACCAATGGATTTGCTGAAATAAAAATTATCAATATGGAAAGTTACATTGCAATAAATGTTATAAACAGCTGCTCATCCCTTCCTCAGACATCTTCGTCCGATAAAAATATTCTTATTACCACAAAAACAGATAAAACGCTTCATGGCTTTGGTACAGAGATTATTAATGATATTGCAAAGAAACATGGTGGAAGTTTTGTCTGGAAATTTTCAGATCATATTTTCAATGCGAACGTGCTGCTGAAGAAGCCATAAATCTTCAGGGTTGATTCTGGCGAAATTTGATATGTAATCGCCGTAATTTCATCCTGCTCCCTCCTCATCTGCCTGTAAGCAGCTTTCCGGTTTATTAAAAAGCAGCAGCGTCAAAATCCGAGAAGTATTAATATATCTTAATATTTACTTGCAATAATCGCCGCAATTCATTATAATCCGCTGGATAACTTAATATGCTGCAGGCAGAAAGAAGGATTATTTTTATGAAAAAAGTTATTACTTTTTGGCTGGTAATTGCAATCGTTATGGCGGCTGCACTCTCGGTATACGGAGGCACAAGCGAAAACGGTGAAGCTTCCAATTCTGTTGTTGTAGGCATTTCACAGGATATCGACAGTCTTGACCCGCACAATGCGGACTATGCAGGAACCCGAGAAGTTCTGTTCAACTTATTTGAAGGCCTGGTAAAGGCCACATCTGGCGGAAGTATAGAACCGGCAGTAGCTGAAAGCTATGAGATCTCTGAGGATGCTCAGACCATCACTTTCAAGCTGAGAACCGGCATTACTTTCCATGATGGTACACCGGTCACACCGGAAGATATCAAATATTCTATCGAACGCTACGCCGGGATCCAGGGAGAAGGTTCCTCATTTGATGCATTTAAGGAACTTCAGATCATTGATGATCAGACTGTAGCGATTATCTTAAGTGAGCCTAATCCGGAATTTATATACGAGCTGACATGTGCAGTTATCCCCCAGGCCAATGATGCCGACGTAAACTCCAATCCCATCGGCACAGGTCCTTTTAAGTATGTTTCATTTACACCGGGCATGAGCATTGTCCTGGAAAAATATGAAGGATACTGGAAAGAGGGCTATCCCTTCCTTGATGAAGTTACATTCAAGGTAGTTACAGACGTTAACACTGCAATATTTGAGCTTAATGCAGGATCTCTGGATATCTATCAGTATCTTACAGCAGATCAGGTGACCGCTCTCAACGAGAACCTCGATATTCTCGAAGGAAGCGTAAACTATGTACAGGCATTATTCCTCAACAATGCAGTGGCTCCTTTTGACAATGTTCTCGTAAGACAGGCAATGTATTATGCCGTTGACAGAGATCTGGTAAATGAATTCGTATTCGGCGGCAAGTCTCATATTATCGGAACTAACATGATTCCGGCAGCCGAAGCTTATTACAATGCCGATACCGAAACCACTTACACCCATGACGTGCAGAAGGCCAAGGAGCTTCTTGCCGAGGCCGGATATCCGGACGGCTTTGAATTCACCATCACCGTGCCGAACAACTATGCACCTCACGAGTCAACTGCACAGATTCTTGCAGAATCCCTTGCAGAGGTGGGCATTAAAGCCAATATCAACCTGGTTGAATTCACCACCTGGTTCTCAGATGTATATACAGACCGTAATTACGAAGCAACTGTAGTAGCTGTAGACGGAAAGAGCGCTCCAAGCTCATGGTTCACCAAGAACATTTCAACCGCTGCCAACAACTTCACCAATTACAGCAACCCACAGTACGATGAGGTGTTCAACCTTGCATTCAGTGCAACCGATCTTGACCGGAAGGCTGAATATTACAAGCAGCTCCAGCAGATCCTGGCAGATGACGCAGCATCCATCTATGTACAGGATCCTGCCAACCTCCTTGCTATCAACAACAAGCTGGAAGGCTATGTATTCTATCCGGTCTCAGCTCAGGATATGTCTGTTGTAAAATATAAAGACTGAGTATCACGTAAATAAAATCAACACTCTTACATACCGGAATCTCAGGGACAAACAGCCTGCAGGACATTGCCCTGAGGTTCCGGATGTTTAATAAAATCTTGAAATACATTCTGAAGAAACTCCTTTCATTAATAATAGCCCTGCTGCTGATATCCATAGTGGTATTCCTGGCATTTTCGGTTCTTCCGGCAGATGCGACCGCGGCAAAACTCGGGCAGAATGCAACTCCTGAAAGAATTGCCGCCCTGAGAGCCGAGCTGGGTCTTGACCGGCCTGTTATGGTTCGCTATTTTTCCTGGCTGGCAGGAGCTGTACAGGGTGACTTCGGAGAATCCTATCAGTATACGGGAACAAAGGTCATGACACTTTTAGGTACCCGCATCGGCACCAGCGCCGTTCTGTCTCTCATATCATTTCTGATGGTAGTGATCGTTTCCGTTCCCGTGGGAATATTCGGATCAAAGAGAAGGTCCGCTCCCGGCCGGGCAGGTATGACGGCTGTGGTGCATATAACCATGGGTATCCCCTCCTTCTTCCTGGGGGTACTTATCACATATCTGTTTTCCCTTGTACTTCACTGGTTTACCATCGGAAGATATGTGCTGCCTGAGGAAAATCTGTTGGCAGCAGCCTCCTATCTTGTTTTTCCTGCCCTGGCCATTGCCCTTCCGAAGATCGCCATGACGGTGAAATTCCTTATTACTTCCATCCGTGCAGAGCTTCATAAGGATTATGTAAGAACTGCCTATGCAAAGGGCTGCTCCAGAAATCAGGTGTTCTATGGGCATGTCCTCAAAAATTCGCTGGTTCCCGTTATCACCTTTATGGGAATCATTGTTGCCGAGATAGTCGCCGGCAGCATTGTGGTGGAAAAGGTGTTTTCAGTGCCGGGTATCGGCATGCTGCTGGTAACAGCCATTACCAACAGGGATTATCCGGTAGTAGAGGCGGTGGTTCTGCTCATCGCCGCAGTAATAATAGTGATCAACTGTCTTGTGGACATTATATATAAACTTATCGACCCGAGAGTTACTGTATAGATATGAAAAAGATCAGAAACAACAGTTTAATAATCGGCCTTGTTATTACGGGGATCATGCTGCTCATTGCTCTGGTGGGGCTGTTCTGGACTCCCTATTCCACTACGGAAATGAGTCTGAGCCTTAAGTTCGGTGCGCCCTCATGGCAGCATATTTTCGGCTGCGACAACTACGGTCGTGATATATTCAGCCGGGTAATGCAGGGCATAGGCACCACTTTTCTGGTAGCCGCCATAACTGTTGCCTTCGGTATGGTAGTGGGAAGCACCATAGGATTCATATCAGGCTACCTGGGGGGATGGTTTGACGAAGTGATCATGAGGATAAATGATGTTCTCAATGCCTTCCCTTCAATCCTTCTTGCCCTGGTATTCGTAAGCTTCCTGGGATCGGGACTTTTGAATATCATCCTGGCTCTGGGCATATTATTTATTCCCAGCTT